>JAVERH010000079.1:0-9947 GCA_034007245.1 Coriobacteriia bacterium
GCCTCACGGCGCGCGGCAGATCTGAGCGCGCGCAGCGGCTCAGGCCAACCCGTGGCTGCACGACGGTTCGCCTCGACAAGACCGGCCCACTCACCGTAGGGCGGATCGCACAGGACCTCTCCGTGCCCCTGCGGTGGGACGACCCGGCCGTGTGCGCTCACTGGGACCTCCTACTCAAGATCGGTCACCCGGCGAACGACCGGCGTCTCGATGGCGAAGAATGGCTCGGCCGCTTCCACGCGGGCACTGTCACCATGCGCCCGACCCGCCCGCTCCACCTGTGCGAATACCGTAGCGTTCGCCTCGTTGTCCACGAACTGTGAGGTGTATGCCCGTAGCGCCTCGAGCTTTGTGCCAAGCGTTCCAGAGATATCCACGAAGAAGGATGGCTCACGCACGAGACGGAGGTGGACCGCCGCGTACCGATACACGCGCGTCGGATAAAACGGCTCGCCCGCCATCGAAGTCCTGGTGAGTTTGGCATAGAAGCGTGCGGCCTCGGCGATGCGGGCTGCCGCGAGATGATCCGGATGTGCGTCCTCGGGATATGGAACGAACATCGTATGCGGTCGCTCGAGCCGCACAACCTCGGCCAGCGCCATCCGGGCGTCCGCATCATCGGTAAGGAAGCGGTTCTTGAGGCCGAGCGTCACACGCCTGCAGCCGAGAATTCGTGCCGCCTCCCCCGCCTCGGCCATCCGTCGATCGTGCGTACCGCACGGTGTCGGCTCGCCATCGGTGAGGTCCACGATAAGCACATCCACGCCGTCACGTACGCATGCGGCGACCGTGCCGCCCATACCGATCTCGACGTCATCGGGATGCGCCCCGATACACATGATGTCGGCCATCAGTCCTCCTCGCCGAGTGCACGCTCCCACACATGCCGGTAGTACCGGAAACGGCGCTCGGGGTCGTCCAGATCCTGACCGAAGGAGCGATCGCCGTCGAAGTAGATGCGTTCGACGGGATGCTCGACGACGCACACTCCCGCGCGATAGGCACGAGCCCAGAGCTCGAGCGGCATCGCATAGCCAGGCTCGGTGAGTGTGAGCCTCTCGAGCACCTCGGTTCGATACGACTTGAACCCACAGAATGCGTCCGTGATCGACCAGCCGGTAGCCTGGTTGATGATCTCCGTCACCCGACGATTGACGTCCTGTCGCTCGGCAGGCGCTACACCGACGATCCGACTTGCGGGCAAGTAGCGACTGCCTGAGACGATCGCACACTCATCGAGCGCCGCGATGAACTCGGGGATATGCGCTGGCTCGTGCTGCCCATCACAGTCCATCGTGACGACCGCATCGCACCCAGTGGCACGGGCTGCAGCAAAGCCGTCGATGAGCGACGCCCCATAGCCGGCGTTCACGGCATGCGTCACGACCTGGATGTCGCCACGTGCAGCAAGCAGCCCAGCGGTGCCATCTTCGGATCCATCATCGACCACGATGACGGGACCGCCAAAGATGCCGCGAACCGCATCGAGTACGCACCCGACCGTCGGCGCTTCATTATAGACAGGCAGGACGACGACGCCCGTACGAGACTCACTCACACGGCAACTCCGCCTCGCGCACGATGTATGAGGTGACGACCTCCACCTGCGACCCGAACATACCTCGTACGGAGCAGTACTTCTCCTCGGAGAGCTCGATAGCGCGGGCAACAGCCTCCGGCTTCACTCCGACACCCGTGACGATGTATTCGAGCTCGATGCGCTCGTAGATCTTGGGATAGACCTCGGTGCGTTTGATACCCTTGACCACGATATCGAGGTCCGTGACCGTCTGACGTTTCTTCTCAAGGATCGAGATAACGTCCATAGCAGTACAGCCCGCGAGTCCATAGAGCACGAGCTCGGTCGGTCGCACACCGCTACCATCACCGCCATACTCGGGTGTGGCATCCATCACCACGCCATGGCCCGCCTCACCCCATGCCACGAACCGGCGACTCCCGTTCCACTTCGCTTTGACTGTATCCATTCGATGTCTCCCTGCTTATAGCGCAGGCGGGGCCTGAAGACCCCGCCTGCAGCGTACCCGGACCAAAGACGGGTCTACATCTTGCGACCAAGCAACTGGGCGAGCTCGCGGGGCTCCTTGGCCTTCTGGATCGCCTCTTCATACGTGATCCGACCGGCCTGCAGTAAAGTCTTCAGATGCTGGTCGAGCGTCTGCATGCCGACCGCAGCACCACCCTGGATGATCGTCGCCATCTGGTGTGTCTTACCCTCACGGATAAGGTTACTGATCGACGGGATACCGAGCATGATCTCCATCGCCATCACACGACTGCGACCATCGGTAGAGCGGAGCAGCACCTGCGAGAGCACTCCCTCGAGTGTGGTCGACAGCTGCATGCGTACCTGCTGCTGCTGGTGTGGTGGAAAGACGTCGATGATGCGGTCGATGGTCTCGGGACCACCGGTCGTGTGCAGAGTGGCAAGCACGAGGTGGCCCGTCTCGGCTGCGGTCAGAGCGGCGGAGATCGTCTCGAGATCACGCATCTCACCGACGAGGATGACATCGGGGTCCTGGCGCAACACGCGCTTGAGCGCGGATGTGAACGAGTGCGTGTCTTCGCCGATCTCACGCTGATTCACATAGGCACGCTTGTTCTTATGCATGAACTCGATCGGGTCTTCCAACGTGATGATATGGAGTGGACGCGTCGAGTTGATGTGGTCGATCATCGCTGCCTGTGTGGTGGACTTGCCTGAACCGGTCGGGCCGGTCACGAGCACCAGACCACGGGGCCGCTCGGCAAGGAAACGGCAGACGCGCGGCAGCTGGAGTTCTTCGAGCGTAGGGATCTTCAGCGGGATGACACGGAAGACGGCACCCATCGAGTTGCGCTGCTGAAAAACGTTGGTCCTGAAGCGCGAAAGGCCGGGTATGCTGTACGCGAAGTCAAGCTCCAGCTCGGTCTCGAACCGACGGCGCTGCTCCTCGGAGAGCAGGCTCAACAGCATCTCCTGGGTGTCCTTCGGCGTGAGTACCGGGTGGGAGTCGACCGGCAGGACCTCGCCGCGTACGCGAATGCCCGGAGGGCTGCCCACGGTGATATGAAGGTCGGAGCCTCCGATATCGATCATATGCCGCAGTAGATCGTCCACGTGCGGGACGTTCGACTGGGGCGCGACACCGACACCGATGGACGGTACCGAGGGGACCGGCGTCTGCGGAGCGAACTGAGATGTAGCCTGCGGAGCGGACTGCGGCTGCCCGAACGGAGCAGCTGGAGCATCAACGCGGACGCCGCGCGGCTCCACGGGTCGCTGCGGGGGAGACTGCGGCGCTGGCGCCCCTACGGGAACGGCCTGCGCAAGCGAACCGATCTTCTGCATGAGCGTCTGCGTATCGATGGATGACGGGAGATGTCCCGCAGCGCCCACCTGGCGCGCCTTGAGAGCACTCGCCTCGGTAGGCTCATCCGCGACTATAAGCACCGGGATCCCCTGGATGGCGGGATCCGCCTTCAGCTCAGCCGTGAACGCGTACCCATCCATACCCTCGAGGTCGCCATCTGCGATGACCACGTCGGGCATCTGCTGCTTTGTGATACCGAGCGCGCGAGGTGCCGAGATCGCTCCGTTGACCTGTGCATCCGGGAACGCAGCAACGATGCCCTGCTTCGCACGATCAAAGAACACCGCATCGTCATGAACGATAAGCACACGCATGGGCGCCACCTGGACGTACCTCCTTGCTAGCCACACCACCGTGATGTCCGTCAGATAGAGAGTGAACCAGCGTCCCCCAGACGGCCATCCCGTTCCCCCGGATATCCAGCTACTATGTTCCCGACGGAAAGGACATGAATGGATCGCACACGCACTACGATAGAAAGCCTAGCACACGGCGGGGACGGCGTAACGAGGCTATCCGACGGACGAACCGCTTTTGTGGCAGGTAGCTGCCCCGGTGACGTGGTTACCCTCGAGATCACCGAAGACCACGGGCGGTGGGTCAGAGCGCAGATCGCCGAGCTTCTCGAGCCCTCTACCGACCGGGTGACGCCACCTTGCCCCTACGCTGGCCGATGCGGCGGCTGTCAGTGGCAGCACGTCGCGTACCCTCGCCAGCTCGCCGAGAAGAAGCGCAGCCTCATCGACGCACTCACGCGCATCGGGCATATACCCACACCCGATGTGGCCGATACCGTGGCATCTCCCACAGAGTACGGTTACCGGAACAAGATCGAGCTGGCCGTTGCTGGCTCGGGCAACACACTGAGAGTCGGCTTCACACGGGCCGGATCCTCCGAGGTGATCCCGATCGATGACTGCATGCTCCTTGCACGCGCCAAGCCACGCATGCCCAAGGCGCTCTCCGGTGCTCTTCGCTTCCTCATGACCCGCGGCAACACGGAGATCGTCCGTGCGGCTCTTCGCGTCTCATCCAAAGGCGAGGTCGCGGTGGACGTACGCACCGCGCCCGGGCCCTTCCCTCGATCGCTCGCTGCTCGCGTGCTTTCCGAGGCCACCGGTGCACGCACGGTAACCCGCACCATGGTCCGTGGTACAGGAGACACCAGGGATATCGCAGGCGTGGAGGTCCTGGCCGGGTCGGGCAGCTGGAACGAGCGGCTCGACGGCGATCGTTACCGCATATCGCCAACGAGCTTCTTCCAGGTGAACACTGGAGCAGCAGAACTCCTGCGCAAGACCGCACTCGAAGCCCTCGGCGCGGACGGCACCCTGCGTGTCGCCGACCTCTACGCGGGAGCCGGTACGTTCACACTGCCGATCGCCCGGATGGCCGGAGAGGCGGTTGCGGTCGAGGCGTCGAAGCATGCGCTCAGCGACCTCCGCCATAACCTGGACGCCGCCAGCCTCGATGTCGACATCGTGCCCGGGGACGCCGCGTACGTGCTTTCTGAGATCGGCTACGTGGACGCAGCCCTCATCGACCCCCCGCGCTCGGGAATCTCCGAGAAAGCGATGCGGGCGCTGATCGACGCCCACGTCCCGCGAATCGTGTATGTATCGTGCGACCCGGCCACGCTCGCGCGTGATGTCGCGAGACTCACCGAAGCAGGGTACACTCCCGGCCGTTTCGTGCCTGTCGACCTCTTCCCTCAGACCTACCATCTAGAGACGGTCGCCGTACTCACGACTTCCTAAACGAGCGTCCCGACCTTTGGGAAATCGATGATATGCACATCGTGCGGTGCCTCATCATGTGCCTCGGTGAGGTCTTCGCCCGCAGCGTGTGCACCGACGTGGTCACCCTCATCCCACATCGCACTGTCCGTGACGTCATAGACGACACCACCATAGACGACGTACGCGGGACGGCCACCCTGTCCGTCGTAGTGCTTCAACTCTTCGAGAGTGAACTCTTTCATGGGAGCTCCTTCCAAAGGCGATGCGGATACAGACGTTCATACCCTAGGCGTCCTACTCCCGCACGGGCAGCGGACCTGATACAGCGGGCCTAGTCCTTCTCGACGATATCGCGGAGACCGAACAGATCGACCACGATCTTGCGGCCCTTCGTCGCCACAATGCCCTCGCGTGCGAGGTTGGACACGACGCGACTAGCCGTCTCCCGGGAGGTGCCGGCAAGCGTGGCGATCTCGTAGTGAGTCAACCCCTCGATCACCGGTACACCGCGCGACTCATAAGATGCCGTCGCAACGTTGAGCATCACACGCATCACGCGGTGCGTCGCATCGTGGAACGCCATCCCCTCAAGACGCACGACAAGTTCCCGCAGCCGTTCGGACAACGTGCTGATCAAAGTGATCGCGAGTCGCGGCTGGAGCCGGAAGACCATCTCCAGATCCTTGCCCTCGATCATCAGCAGCTCCACGTCTGTGGTCGCTATGACGTCGGCCGAGCGCAACTCGGCGTCAGCGCCCGTCATCTCACCGAAGTACGCAGGCGCCTCGAGATAGTTGAGCGCCAGCTCTCTGCCCTCCGGTGATGCGACCGACATCTTCACCCGGCCGACACTCAGCATATAGATCGAGCCTGCGGTCTCATTCTTGGTCACGATGAAGGCGCCCTTGGGGAACTTGCGATACACCATCACCGCAGCAAGCGACTCCAGATCCTCGTCACCGAGCGATGCGAAGACCGGATTCTCGCGCAGACGCGCTACTATGATCGAACGTGACACTGACATCGGCATACCACCGTTATCGGACGACTACTGTGATTACTACACAGTCAAACACTATGCGAGACGTCCGTCTACCGTTGGCGATCCGGAGAGTCTATGCGGCACTATAAGTAACGGCTAATCGCGACCGACCGGCTCCGCCTCTGACGAAAGGCGCATCGATGCAGGCTGTCCTCTTCGACCTCGACGGCACCCTTTTAGATCTGGATCTGTCCGACTTCCTGAAGCGATACTTCGCCGCACTCGAGAAAGCCATACAGCCGCTACTCGTCGGATCGCAGGACAGCTCGTCGTTCATGAAAGCGTTCAGCGACGGCGTAGGCGCGATGATGACACACCATCCAGGTCGAACGAACCAGGATGTCTTCTTCGACGACCTTCTCTCGCGCACCGGGGTGGACGGGCGGACCCACTGGTCGGTATTCGAGGACTTCTACGATGAGGTCTTCCCTGGTCTCATGGCGGAGGCAGGACCAGCCAGGGGCGCTCGCCGGGTGGTCTCCACAGCACTCGATCTCGGCCTACGTGTTGCCATCGCCACCAACCCGATCTTCCCGCGTATCGCAGTCGACCACCGAATGTCATGGGCGGGCGTGGCAGACTTGCCGGTGCACGTCATCACCACCTATGAGCAGATGGAGTCCTGTAAACCCGATCCCTTGTACTACCGTCAGACCGCCGGATTGCTTGAGGTAGCGCCCACAGACTGTCTCATGGTCGGAGACGACCGGACCCTGGATATGCCGGCCTCGGATGTGGGGATGACGACGTTTTACGTAGGCAAGGACTCAGGGGTCGCAGCCGACTTCAACGGTGACCTCGATGAGCTCGCCGACCTACTACCGCGGCTCGTCTAGCGTAGCCGCCGTCGGATGAGCGCGACCCATGCCCCGTCGAGGCGCTGGTCGCAGTCGAACTCGAAGAGACCTCGCGACTCTCGGCGAAGATCGAGCTGGTAACCGAGTCCGGATGGATCGTGATCGCAGATGACGACCATACTGTCCTCACACTCGAGATCGACCATGCGATCGATGACAGCGAACACGAGCGGCCTGCGTACAGATGGTGTCACGCCACGCAGGTCCATCACCAAACCGTTGCTCATCTGTGCCACCGAATCTCCTCGCCTCACCGGACCCGCCCCTCTTAGAGAGTTAGCCGCGCCGAGGCAGAATCCTGCATGTTGCAGGCAGTCAATATCACACCCCGTAGCCCTAGCGTGACGGGCATCACAATGACCTTATATCCGTGGACATACATGCGGTGATGCATGTATCCTATGCAGGAGGTCGTACGCTGTTCGATAAGGGGAAGTCAGGCGTATGCGGGCAGGGGTTACTCTTACACGACTCGAGCCACTATGCGGCATCGAGAGTACTCACATTCGGAACACACATCATCTCCATGGATGTAGTGTAATCCCCACCTCCCCGATCGCTGCTGCCCTCTTCTCCACTTGATCCCGCTCCGGAGCAGGCCTGCTCCCGGGAACACACCGAGAACACTCGGTCTTCCACCCTCCGAAAGCCTCGCGGGCGGCGCTCGGCGCATATGCGCCATCGTCTAACCGTGTATCGGGCTACCACTCTTTATGCGCGCGAAGGGAGGAGGAGGTCTCACGCGCACGCCGGGCATAAGGCCCGACGTTCCGGTTTTCCACTGCACTACAAGCTTCGTCCCAACACCAAGGAGGTGTATGGCATGGCGCAAGAGGCGCACGGTGCGATTTATGACCTGCTTGCGGTACGCGGGGTCAGCCGCCGCGACTTCATGAAGTACTGCGGCTACGTCGCCGCAACCCTCGGACTGACCGAGGCTGCTGCTCCACAGGTCGCCGCTGCCGTGGAAAAGGGCATGAAACTCAAGCCCGCTCTCTGGCTCAACGGTGGTTCGTGCACCGGCTGCACAGAGTCCATGGCTCAGGTAGACTCACCCGATGTCGCGACGGTCGTACTCGAACTGCTCTCACTCAACTACTTCGAGACGCTCATGGCGGCAGCTGGCGAAGACGCCGAGAAGAACATCGCGGACACCATCGCGGCAGGCAACTACCTGCTTATCTACGAAGGTGCGGTCATGATGGGCCAAGACGGCAACACGCTGCTCATCAACGGCCACAAAGGTAAGGATATCCTCAAGGAGGCAGCCGAGGGGGCTGACGCGATACTGGCGATCGGCTCCTGTGCGGTTGACGGCGGCTGGATCTATGCCCACCCGAACCCCGCTGGCGGCATCGGCGTGCAGTCGTTCCTGGACAGCGTCAACGTGACCACTCCTGTGGTCAACCTGCCCTGCTGCCCGACGAGCCCCGAGTGGGTCGTCGCGATGGTCGTCCAGTGGCTACTCGTAGCCGGAGACGATGCGGGGACGTTCCTCGAGAAGACAGCGCTACTCCAGAAGAACTATCACGACAGCTATCGCGATGCTGAGGTCACACTCAACTTCCCGGAGTACATCGTGGGTTCGACCATCCACGACAACTGTCCGCGTCGTGGCCAATTCGAGGCAGGCAACTTCGTCACCGAGTTCGGCAGCGAAGAAGAGGCGATGGGCTACTGCCTCTACAAGATGGGCTGCAAGGGTCCGCAGACCTACACGCAGTGCCCGATCACTCGCTGGAACCGCGGCGTCAGCTGGTGCGTCAACTCCGGCGCTCCGTGCATCGGCTGCGGCGGTCTGAACTGGGTGGACAATAACGCCCCGTTCTTCAAGCGGCTCTCCAGCATGCAGATGGGTGGCTCGCTCGGTAACGTCCAGCCCGGCTCCGTTGGTGCTGTCGTCGGCGGCGTTGCAGCAGCTGCACTCGTCGCCCATGGTCTCGGCATGAAAGCTGCCGGCCGGATCGGTGACGGACCTCCCATGGAGGAGATGAAGGCGTACGATCGCAAACGGATGAAGAAGGGAGGCGATAAGTAATGGCACGCACCGTTATCGATCCCGTTACTAGAATCGAAGGTCACCTGCGCGTCGAAGTCGAGGTCAAGGATGGCGTCGTCGTCGACGCCTGGTCCTCGGGTACGCTGTACCGCGGCATGGAGACCGTGCTCCTGGACAGAAGCCCTGAAGATGCGTTCTACGTCACACAGCGCATCTGCGGCGTCTGTCCTATCTCGCACAGCCACGCGTCATCGCAGGCCACCGAGGATGCCCTCGGGATCCAGATCCCCGAAGGCGGTCGCCTGGTCCGCAACCTGCTCGAGGCAGCGCAGTTCCTGCACAGCCACATCCTGTGGTTCTACCAGCTGACGGCGCTCGACTATGTGAGCCCGATCAACGCGCTTAACGCGGACATCGCCGACACGTACGCTCTGGCGCAGGCTGCCGGAACGCGCGTCGCGGACTTCGGTGCCGTAGCAAACCGCCTGAAGGCGTTTGCCGACAACGGCCAGATGTCCATCTTCTCGAACCACTACTGGGACCACCCAGGCTACGTGCTTCCGCCTGAGCTGGACTTGATCGCCACCGCGCACTACCTGGAAGCACTCGAGGCACAGGCTGTCGCTAACGAGATCGTTGCCATCATCGCAGGCAAGTTCTCGCACCCGATGACCTCGGTCCCCGGCGGCACGGCGTTCGTCCCGACCGTGGACAAACTCGATGACATCCTCTTCCGCTTCCTCAAGGTCAAGGAGTTCATCGACACCGCGCTCATCCCCGACACACTCGCCATCGCGCCGTTCATTCTCGACACGCTCGAGTACGGCGGCGGCTGCGGGAACTTCATCAGCTGGGGCGTCTTCGAGAAGTCCGATCTTTCTCCGGAGAATCGCTTCCACCCCCGCGGGTTCGCTCAGGGCCTCAAGGCCGAGGGCA
>JAVERH010000080.1:0-9916 GCA_034007245.1 Coriobacteriia bacterium
AAAGCACCAGCCCCACTCTGGCGTGTAGCACAGAACGTCTCCGAAAACCTTCGCCATCGCTTCTGCGTTGCCGAGATCGGTGTAGTCATCCAGGGCGAATTTCTCAGAACCATCAGCTTGTGGGGTCAGCGTGAAAAAACGGACAGCTTTGACTTCGTACTGCTTGTTGGTCTCGTACGCCGTGACCGAGCAGAGCATCGCGGCCTTCGCCACGGAGTCCGGCAGATAGTCGGCCCGCTTGAGTTTGGTCGTATGGGCCTTGTCCTTGGTGCGTGCCCAAGGGGACTCCATGAATGCCTGGGTCATCTGATCCTGGTCGCGATTCAACCAATATGCCAGCTTGGACAGAAGGGCGAAGTCGGTGGACGACTCGTCAGCACTGTGATCGGTCGAGTTGTAAAGCGTCTTGAGTTTCTCATCCTTCGCCAAACCGATGTTCAACCATTCGGTCGGCGTGCGCTCTCCGTGGTCAACCGGTAGCATTTCCGCGTTCGGTGCCAGGATCGGGGGTAGGTACTTCTCGTACAACCATTCGAGAGCGTCTTGCATCTCGATCGCGTTAGCCGCGGTTCCCTCGACCCAATCACCCGTCACTGTGACGAAGTTGAAACCACTATAGACCTCGATCTTGAGTGCCGAGTCCTTTGTGCGATCGTTCGGCTTCTCGCCGTACATGAAACCGTGGAGACCGCCGCCGCTCGGCGAATACTCCCAGTAGGTCTCGGTGAAGTGATCGAATATATCCTGGGCCACGGGGAGCATCCGCCCCTGCTCATCGAAGCAGTCGTCCAGGTCGATCGCCACGAACCCGTTGGTGAAGACGAACCCTACACCGTCAAGATCGTAACGCTCGACACCGACCAACGCTTCTTCGAGCGTGGTGAATTCGGTCTCATCGTTCTTGGCGCAGACGACTCCGGTCTTCGGGGAAACGGGCGGCTTACTCAGTCGTCCTTTCCCCGTATCGACCAGACGATAGCACAACCACTGGGGGGTTGCGGCAAGCGCCGGTGGGATGGTGCCGTAACTGGTCATCCTACATCGAATCCTGAAGACCCACGATGTAGTCGATCAGCTTATCTTTGGTCATCCGTCGCAACTCATCGCGGGTCAATATCGAATCAACGTCCTCGGCGGTGAACGCATAGAAGTCATCCGAGAAGTACGGTCCATCTTCTCCGAACGAGGGTGAGGCAAACACGACGCGTTCGGATTTCACCTCGCCGACACCAGACACCAAATACTTCTCACCATCCGCTGTGAACATGTCCCCAACCTGAAGATCATCAAACGTTTTAGACATGATTGCTCCTTTCGAGAGGGTTAGACCATAACACGGGAAAGCGGGAACGTCAAGTGGTTGCACCCCTACTCCACTTTCTGTATAATACGTAGTAACCATTCGCCCCCGTGTATGGAAAGTCTGAACCTATGCCTATAGAGATCACACCAGACGTCGTCAGCAACTATGGTGCCTTGACGATCTTCTTCGCGTTCGTTCTCAGCCTCATCGGCCATTGGTATTTCAAACGCTATCCGAGAGAACAAAAAGAGCGTTCGGAGATGATGAACCTCCTAGTCGAGCAGATTGTCCTGTCAAGACAGGCACTCGACACCTCGAACTTGGTCATCAAGCAGAACATCGACGAATCCAAAGAGGCCAGAGGTAGTCATCAGCGACTCGGAGAGCGGATGAAGTGTGTGGAAAACTCATTGGCCCACCACGATTATCGAGCAGAAGAAATCGCCAAAGAGACTCATGCGACTCGCACGGAGGTTGCTGAGGTCCGCCGCCTCATCGAGCACCTGCACGCACAGATCTAGCGCACCTGCGATGTGAGGTGCCACTTACCACAGATCGGGCACTTGTACCACCTCATCGGCTTCCCAAAGTTCTTGCTCGATCCCAACGCCGCGCGAATAGCGTGGCGTTCGCTTTTGTATGCACGCTTGTCACGGCACATCTTGTTCCGCGCCGAGGCACCCATCATACGCCCCTGAGTCTGGCGCGCGCAACCTCGCGATAGGCTTCCTCATTGAAGTCCTGGTACTTGATGAGCCGGTTATACATGTCGAACTCTACACTGTCCTCGGTGAGCAGGAACACGTAGTTGCACGCTTGTGTCTGCCCGCTCCGGTGTGTCCTGGCGCGCGACTGTTCCATGATATGAGACGAATCAGTCGGCTCCATATAGATCGTGTAGCTAGCCGAGAACAGGTCGATAGCCGATGATCCAGACTGGTATTGCACGACGATCACCTTGATCGACTCGTCAGCCTGGAACTTCTGCCAGACGTTCTTGTCAGACTGATCTCCATTCAATACCACATATTTGATCTTGGCTTTCTTGAGTGCGGCCTCCATCGCCGCACAGGTGGCGCGGAACTGGTAGAACACGACAGTCTTGTTCGGCAGGTTGTTCTCGATCAACTCCATTGCGTACTTCGCCTTGTTGTTCTTGAGCGTGTGGCTCGTCCCGCGGATCTTCTTGCCCTTCTCATCTCTGGTGTCGCTCTCCTTGATGTGCCCCGCGGCGATCTGACGCATCCGCAGCAGACGGGTGAGGGGATTGTCCATCACCATGTCCAGTGCTTCGACATATGACTCCAAGGCGTCAGCATACAACGATTTCGAGTCCTTATGGAACGGCGCTGCGTTCTTCCCTGTGGCCCACGGGACGGCTATCACCTCGTCCGGCAGTTCCTCCGGCAGATCGAGACAGTCCTTCTTGAGTACGCGGAAAGAATGTTGTGCTACCAGATCGAGTAACTCGGCGCGATGCCTATACCCCACAACGATGTCCACGTACGAACCAGGCAACTGTTTGGTCACGAGGAACTGATGCTTGAAATCGCGATACGGCATCCACGCATCATCGAGCAGGAACCGGAGTGGCGACCATAGGTCTTCTAGGCGCCCGTTGGCGATCAGCGTACCCGTCAACAGATAACGATACTTCGCGAGTGATGCCAGACCGAGGGTTATCCCCTTACCGACGAAATACTTGGTGCGATTGCTGGTCGGCTTGGCGATAGCGTGGCCCTCATCCAGAAGCACGAAATCCCAGGGCTTCCAGCATTTCTTCTGCCACGCGCTGTCCTCGCGACTCAACTTGTCGTAGTTGATGAACGTGGTGCCCTTCAAGATTAGTTTCCGACGATCCTCAGACAGCTTCTCGATGTCTCGGTGCCATGCCCCGATACCCGACAGCGGTGCCACGATCAGTGCGGTCTTGACTTCACCCGACAGGTACAGGTTGCTCAGATGTATCACCATCGGTAGAGTCTTGCCGGTCCCCACCTCGGCTAGAAGTAGGAATCTATCGTGCTCCGTTACGAGATCGAGGATGGTCTTCTGATGCTCGTACAGCTTGTACGCCACAGTCATTCACCGCGCTCGGCGGTGAGGTGCGCTGTGCGATGGAAGGGAAACGGAACACCGGCGACAGCCTCCCAACACTCTATGCCGCAGTATGCCTTCATCTTCCCGCCGTTCCCAGACCAGATGATAGGTACGGCACCTCGTCTAGCGGGAAACCCACAATGATTGCAGAGTATCTCTTTTCGACTAGTCATGTTTCACCGACCCTTCGGATCGTACTTGTACAGGATCACGACGTTTCCGCGCTTCTGAATCCAGATGTCACGCTTCAACCAGTGCCCGCGGTCGGCTATCGTGTAGATGCGGGAGTACATCTTGTCGGCGGTGACGCCCTCGGACTTGGCGAACTTGACACCGTTGTCGAGGACCATCCCAGGCTCCCCGTAGATCACTTCGAGGGTCTCGCTCGTGGTATCGTTCAGGAATGAGTTGATGAGGATCGCGAAGGGGTCACGGGCGATCAAACGTTGACGATCCCTCGCGATCCGCTCATCAGAAACCTCGCGCCTCATGCTACTCGCACCCGTTCGAGTGCTTCGACAATCTCTGTGATGATCTCCAGGGTCTTCTTCACCGAAGCACCTTTGAGTTTATCAGCAGCGGCGTACTCGGCGATCCGCTGAAGTCCATACTCCAGCGTGTGCGGATAGCACTCCACCGCCACCCATTTGGCTTCGCGAGTCTCCCCGACGCGGCTCCCTCGGGTGTTGATTCCACCAGCATCCCACTGCCAGATCTGATAGCACTCGGGTAGGCGCTTCAACCCGTATCCCCGTTCTGGAATCACGACCGCAAGATCGGACTCGTTCGCCATCTCAGACCCCCTCCCCCTTCGTAGCCCACAGGATCAGCAGTTCATCGCAACTCTCATCCTGTGAGTTCATACACTCCGTCGCCGCGGGGCACTCCGGTGAACACTTGTTTACGATGGTGGGGTATATTGGACACCATACCGCAAAAGAGAGTTCCCGTGCCAGCTTCTTGATAGCTTCGACATACAGATCATCCATCTGATTCAGTCC
This sequence comes from Coriobacteriia bacterium, assembly GCA_034007245.1. Lineage (GTDB taxonomy): Bacteria > Actinomycetota > Coriobacteriia > Anaerosomatales > Anaerosomataceae > Anaerosoma. Next base: position 4,405 of record JAVERH010000080.1, read on the forward strand.
TTTCTGGGTCGTGTATTGGACAGCCCGCGGTGATCCAGAACGCCGGACCACTAGGATAGGGTATACCGTTACCGTAGTGGTTGTCAATCACGGCGCACGTACATCCTTGTGCGAGTGCTTCCTTGCTGCCAGGGTTGGGCGTGTCACTCATGGTCGGCCTCCTCGCGCCATTTGTCGAAGTCGATCGGCCCCTCGTTTGCGTCAACACACATGATGTAGCCTCTACCATAGGCGGCATTCACTCCTGCAAGCCATGCTTCGGCTTGCGCGTCGTTGTCGTAGATGGCCTCGACCTCGTAGCGTCCTAAATCAAGGTACTTGTAGCAGAGCCATACATAGTATTCACTCACCGCGTATCACCCTCTCGGCGTTGTCGTGGGGATTCTGAGCGCCCAGTAGCCGTTGCCTCGGTCTATCCACTCCCCGACTCTGACACCGGCTCCGGACATGTCCTCGACTTCGACAAACCTTCCTGACTCGTGACTCGGTGGGCCGTCGAACACGATGTCTACAAACGTCTGCTCTGCCAGTAGCGCGTCACGCTCGGCTTCCAGGCGTTCGATGTAGGCGGCGAGGCGGATGCACTCATCGTTGTGACGCGGCATAACGTTGGTGCAACAGCCGTCAGCGCACTCCCACACTTCCTCGCACGCCTCGATGCTCTCCAAGTCCTCGCGCCCGTCGTACTGTTGCGCGTCCTGCACAACAGCGTGGATCGCGGCATCACCCTCATGTGAGGCAATGTCACCTCGGGTAGCAGTAGTAGCCGCTACTTGGTCGGTCGGATTAGCAGGAGTAGTTGCTTCACTCATCGGTGGCCTCCTTCACAAGCGGGGCGAGGGCGCGGCAGATGGCTTCACGTCCACAGTCCTTGCACGAGCCTGTAGGGTAGTCCTTTGCAAAGTCGATACACTCCAGCTCGTCTGCCGCCTCTGCCACGTCGAGCAGGGCGCGGATAGTGTCGTCGGTGAGGAGTCTGTGCAAATCATCTTCGAGGTGCTTGAGCCGGTAGTAGGCACGCTTCCATGAGACTTCATCGAAGCCGCTTGTACCTGGCTTGTGGAGCATGCCTAGCGCGGATGCCGCTTCCTCCTTCACCGCCAACGCCGCACGCAGGTCGGTCAGGATGTTCACAGTCCACACTCTTTTCGGTAGGCCGTGAGGGCGGCACCCGCGGTGGTCAACTCATCATCAGTGCCGTTGTCCTCCGCCTCGCACACGGCTTCCATGAGGGCGATCTCTTCCAACGCGATAGCAAGGTCATCGCGTATCTCTTCGAAGTCTCTGGCGTGGACCGCAGCGGTATACCCATGCTGTGCGTAGTTGGAGAAGATGCTATGCCACTTTTCGATGATGCCTCGGGTGCTCACAGTCCACGCTCCTTCCGGTAAGCGTCAGTGGCCTTGCACGCGGCCTCGTGTCGCGCTATGGCCTCATCCTGATACTCGGGCGTGGAGCGCAGGTGTCGTGCTGCCACTCGCTCGGCTTCCATGAGGGCGACATGCTCGGGGTCGAAGGTGGCGATGAAGCGAGCGTCAGCAATATCTTGCGGGTGCGCTGCTTTATTGATTGGGTATCCGCACTCGCATATGAAGGGATAACTCCCCGAAGTGCCTACTGCCGTCGCTCTGTGTTGCGTGCATCGAGGTTGATGTATCCACGGCCCTGGTGTCGCCGCCTCGATGATGTCACTGATGCTCATCGCTAACCCTCCCAGATCGCTACGACGGGCGTGGTGCGGCGATAGGTGAATCCTGGCGCGACAACGATGCCGTGGATACGAAGGTGCATGTCCTCACCGACAACAGGCTCGATGACCTCGCACTTCAACCACTCGCCATCCTTGCGAAGTGGCGCGTCCGTCGAGGTGCGGCGGAACAAGGTGTAGTCGTCCGAGAACTCGTATGTCGCGCCGGACGCAGTACGCACGAACGTACTCATAGTATTGCCTTTCGTCCGAGGTCTGTCAAGTATACCCGCACCCTGACGCCCCTGTGTGCTGTTGAGCGTTCGATCGAGACGAGACCGGCATCCTCGAACTTCTTCAGGCGACCCATCAACCCCGTGCGATAGTTGGTGCGGAGTCTGGCGAGGATGTCAAGGAACGAGTCCGTCTCGTCTATCGCCCGCAACACATCTTCGTCACTGTCCCACGGTTGACGATAGCGAGGTTTCCCAGTTCGAACGGGAGTTGACTTCGACGTTCGAGCGGGTCGCACAGTCGGCACCTCACCCACGACCGCGCCGATCTCGTCCCATTCCTGCATCTGCTTCGGATCAACGATCAAGTGATCCATCATACACCTCCTAGTTCACGGGTGTGAGTGTGACCGTGCGGCGACCCCATCGGAGTGCTTCGGCGTGCGAGGGGAACCATATGTCAATCCGGTTGCCGGAGATCGCACCTCCGCGATCCTGCACCGTGAACGTACCAGACAGGCCACTGATCGTGAAGCGACTGCCGAACGCGTAGGTCTTCGGTGCCGCGATCGTACCCCACGAGGCGCGCGCACCGCTGGCCGTGATCCCGTCAGACTTCCCACAACAAGCAGCGCACGAGCAGTATCCTGTCGCCGTGACGGTTCGCGCGCCACCGGTTGCCGCAGGTGCGGGCGCGGGTGCGGGTGCGGGTGGGGTGGGGTCACTCGGGGTCGGTGCTGGCGCGGGTGGTGGAGTCGGCTTTGGTGAGGGTTCGGGCTTTGCCACAGGGGTCGGCTTCCGTGGTGATGTGGTGGCCTCCAACGAGGCCGAGGTGGTCTCGATCGAGGGTGTCGCCGCGATTGTCAGGGGTCGGGGTGGGGAGACGTGGGTCTCCATTGCGACGGACGGTGGTGTACATCGCGCCACGGCGAACGAGATGCCGATGATCATCAACGGGACAACGATCCAAGCTGTGAGGTGCTTCAGAAGGGTGTTCTTGTCCACAGGTCACGCGCCTTTCAGAGTTTGGATAGCATCTTCGATCGTCGGGAACTCGCCGAACCACTCGGCAACTTCTGCCGTCCGCGCTTGCCAGAACGAGACTGTCCCACCCACGTCCTCGCGGCACCGCACCTGCCCGATCACTACCTTCTTGTCTTTCGGGTCTCTCACGAGATCGTGTGCCGAGATCAACAGGCGTCGGGTCTTCACGGGATGATCCTTTCAGCCGCGAGGTAGGTCGTAGTAGACGCCCGCACCGCTGGAGGCGCGATATGCGCCCGCACCGTCCGCGACGAACACGTCGCCGTTCTCGTCAATGAAGCGGTGCCGCTCATACGAGGTCAGTGAAAGCAAGGTGTGGGCTTTCCACACGGAGTAGCGGTCTCCGTTGATCGAGACGTGCTCGTGCTCGTGCTCGAACACCTCGCGGCGCTGGACGCCAGCGTACTCGCCATTATGGGTCTCGGGCTTGGTCGCGGGGGCGTCGAGCGCGAACGCAGCAAGCCATCCGAGCATCACGATCGCGTCCATGCAGACCGGAAGTGTGCGCCCGTCGATCATATCGTTGCCGCACTCGCGAACTTTGCCGCAGGTCTCACACTCACAAAAGTACGGGAGGATCGCGTCCTGCACCAACTCCGAAATGGTCGGGTCGATCCCCGTGAAGTAGTCGTCCAGGTACTCGTGCATGGTCGGGTGTCCTTTCTGTCAGACGGTGATATTCGGCAAGGTCGCGCCGCACGTGTGGCACACCGCTTCGAGGAACTCAACATCCACCACGTCGTCGTAGGCTAGGTACTCGTTGATGGTGTCGATCTCCCCGTTCGGAAGAAGCTGCGATCGCCACAATTCCACGGAGGTGACCGAGAGTCTATACTCGATCGTACCAAGTCCCGTGATCGCTGTCAAGTCCGCGCCGCAGTTCGGGCAATAGGTCGTGTCGTTCATCGGCACCATCGTCTCTATCCCCTTTCCGATACGATCGCATAGGTGTACTCGGTCGAGACCCAACGCAGTTTGGTGTCTCCTTTCAGATGATTGCGTTCTCGCGGAACTCGTCTGCCCGTTCGGGGAATCGCTCGGCCAGGGTCTCGAAGTAGTCCTGCCACTCGACGAGTTCACTCATACTCATGTCCTGCTCTCCGGCGAGGTAAGACCACTCGATCGCCAGGTCTTGTGCTTCGTTCGCCGTCTTCACCGCGTGGGGGTCTGGCCAGACCATCGTCAGACTACCTCCCTTCGATCTTCGTCAGTGCGGCGGCGAGTACGTTGTAAGCCTGGTCGTCACCTGCGGTGAGTTGTAACTCGCCCCACGAGTCGGTCAGAATCTCCATCGCACTGGCGATAGCCGCATACATATCCGGTGCTGCGGCGAACAGGGCGGCAAGGTCGTGATCGGCGGCAGTGTACTCGCCGAGGTCTGCGACAGTGTGCCCGCCCCACCGATTCTCACGGATCACGAGACGATCGGGCGCGTTCTCGACCATCACGCGGGACGCCACGAGTGGCATCGTGTAGTTAATCATCGTGATCCTCCTTCATCAAAAACGTCTGTCGTGATGTTGGTCTCACCTTGGACACGCACGAACACTCGCGCCCACGTCCCGAGGGTCTCGTCGCCTGTGGCGAGATTGACTCGGATCAGCGAACCGTCGGGGAACTCGATCTCGATCTGATCCCTACCGATCGTCTCGTCCGTTTGGCTGAACTCGAACTCCTGCGTCGAATGGATAAGGGTCACGAGGGTATTGCTCAAGGTGTGCAGAATCATCGTTCAGTCCTCCACGTTGTTCACGGCGTCGGCGTACAAGGTCTCGGCGATCTCAAACCAGTCGATGTTCTCAAGTTCCGGCGTCACAAGGTCGCGGATCGTGTCGGGTGTGGGGAACACCTCGGCGTCGTAGAATTCGTCACAGAGCCTGTCTGCGAGGTCGTTCGGATCGGTCTCGCCGTTGAGTACCGCGTCCAGTGCGAGGTCTGCGAAGCTGTCGTTGTACCAGTTGATAACGATCCACGTCGCCCAATTCTTCCATCCGTTGTACGACATTACTCGTCCCCTCCGTTCGCGGTATTACGCGCGTAGCCCGCCCACAGGTCGAGCACGTCCCACGTGATCCCGATGTTCGCGTCGTGATTGTCGAGCGCCATAGCCAGCACGTCACGCGCGTCCTCGACGGTCAGGTCGGGGGCGATCGACAGCACGTCCTCGACGTTCCAAGCGATCACGATCGTGTCCTCGTCCACGAACCCCCACCGAACCTGCTCGACTGGGGCGTTCTCGACGAACTTCACGTCTGCGTCCACTCTGCCCTCGCCGCACGCCGGACAGTACCAGGGGTAGATCACCATCTGTTCGGGATAGGTCTCCCGCTCGACCTCACACCCGCACCGCACGCACTCCATGTGTCCTAGCATCGTTCAGTCCTTTCGGGTGGTGTTATCTCTCACTCACAAGTCTCACTCTACGCCGTCCCACCCCGATTGTCAAGGGGTTTCAGCGATGTTTTTCAACGACTTTCCCGTGCCCGTTCGCGTGTCGATCACGGACGTGGGAGGGGTGTGGGAGGGGTGAACTCTCAAGTCAAGGTCG
>JAVERH010000081.1:0-9860 GCA_034007245.1 Coriobacteriia bacterium
AGTCCATATCCGACGCCGTCACCCAGATCGCGGATCGCGCGATGGAGGCCAGCAGGACCAGCGACGCTGCGGCCCAGTACGCACTCCAGGGCGAGCAGTCCAACGATCAGGCGATGGCCAAGATAAGCGAAGCGCTCGATGCGATCATCACGCTCTCGCACTCGGTGGAGAACCTCGGGAGACGCTCGAACGAGATCGGCCACATCGTCGACGTCATCACCACCATCGCCGATCAGACCAACCTCCTGTCGCTCAACGCTGCCATCGAGGCGGCGCGAGCCGGGGAGTCCGGACGTGGTTTCTCGGTTGTTGCCGAGGAGGTGCGCAAGCTCGCTGAGGGCTCAGGCAAGGCCGCTGAGCAGATCGGTGAGCTCATCAAGGAGGTCCAGACCGAGACGTCGACCGCTCTCAAATATATGCAGATCGGCACCGACGAAGTCCGTCTCGGTGCAGAGGTCGTGGGTCACAGTGGTGAGGCGTTGCGGCAGATCACCGATGCTGTCACCAAGACCGCCGAAATCGCTCAGGATATCGCCGACACCACATCGCGGCAGGCGAAGCGCGCCGCCGAGATAGACCGGGCGATGCACGATATCGCAGCAGTGGTCGAAGAGAACGCGGCGAGTGCCGAGGAGACGGCGGCCGCGAGTGAGCAGCAGACAGCGTGTATGGAGGAGATCAGCTCATCAGCTACTGACCTTGCAGATATGGCGCATGAACTGGAAGAGTCCGCGATGCAGTTCAGGATCACGGGGGCCGACGCGTGATCGAGACGGCCACCAGTGAGGTCCGTCAGTACGTACTCTTCGTTCTATGCGATGAGGAGTATGGGCTGCCGATAGCCGCAGTTCGGAGTGTCGTTCGTTATGAGGACCCGACGCCGGTGCCTCGAGCCCCTGAGGGTGTGGAGGGGGTATTCAACTTGCGTGGCCAGGTCCTTCCGCTCGTCGACCTCGGTCGCCAGCTGCGGGGGTCCGCTCTCGAGCCCGGCCCGCTCTCGCGCATCATCGTGACCGAAGCCGGTCTCGGGAGTATCGGTCTGGCCGTGGACCGTGTCTGTGAAGTCGCTAGCATACCGGTCGAACAGATCAAGCCGGCTCCTCCCGCCGCGCTGTCCTCTGCGATGAGCGATGCATTCGAGGGCGTCGCTGCCTATGGAGAGCGGCTCATCATCTTGCTCGATCCTGACAAGGCGTTGCCTAGGCCGGTCTTCGCATCCGTTGCTGCTATCCAGGAAGGTGACCTTGATGGCTAGGTCCGTGCTTGTAGTCGATGACGCTGCGTTCATGCGGATGATGATCCGGGACATACTTGCGCGCGAGGGCTATGTGATCTACGAAGCCGTGAATGGGCGTGACTCCGTCGAGAAGTACATAGAGGTGCGGCCTGATCTCGTGACTATGGATATCACGATGCCTGGCATGAGCGGACTCGAAGCACTCCAGTCCATCCGCGATCAGGATCCAGACGCGCGGGTCTTGATGGTGAGTGCGATGGGACAGCAGAAGATGATCGTCGAAGCGCTGGAGTACGGCGCTATGGACTTCCTCGTCAAACCCTTCCAGCCGACAAAGGTGCTTGAGACCGTCAAGAAGTGCCTACAAGCGGCTCCACGCGGCTGATCGGGGCGCCATGCGCTCTGCAATCAAGGTTCTCGTCGTCGATGACTCGGCGCTGATCCGCCAGATGCTCACCCGGGCGCTGTCGGTCGATCCTGCCATCGAGGTGGTCGGAACGGCTCGCACCGGTGTCGAAGCGATCGAGAAGACCCTCACGCTCGATCCCGATGTCATCACGCTCGATATCGAGATGCCCGAGCTGAGCGGGATCGAGGCGCTGCCACACATCATGCGTGTCAGTGCCGCGCGTGTGATCATGCTCTCGGCGGTGAACGATTCGGAGACCACATACCAGGCACTCGTGCTCGGTGCGACGGACTTCATCGTCAAGCCTGCAGAGGGATTCGCTACCTCGATCGCCGAGTTGAGCGATGTCCTGCTGAAGAAGATCAAGATCGCGTACAGGATCCGCCCTGAGTCACGTCAGTTGGCGCCCGCGCTGAAAACACTCACCGTCGTGAAGGTGAATGACCCGAGCATCACACCGCCCGGTCATCTCGTCGCGATCGCCGCATCGACAGGTGGGCCTCCAGCGCTTGAGACGGTCTTCTCTGGTCTCGATAGCGGCTTCGACGCCGCGTATCTCGTTGTCCAACACCTCCCACACGGGTTCACCGGATCGCTTGCCAGGCGACTCGCGCGTACCTCCGATCTCGAGTTCATGGTCGCCGAAGATGGGATGGCCGTTGGGCGGGGTGTCGCGTACATCGCTCCGCACGGACTTCACATGGTGGTCAGCGGGCGCCGCACGATGCGCATCGCGCTTGAGGATACTCCGAGCATGCACGGGGTCCGCCCCGCAGCCGACCCGCTGTTCGAGAGTGTCGCGGGTGCGGTCGGAGCTGCAGCGATCGGAGTGGTTCTGACCGGCATGGGTACCGATGGCGCGCGAGGCGCCCGCTCGATTCTCGATGTCGGGGGAATGACGATCGCTCAGGATGAGCAGACGAGCGTGGTGTGGGGGATGCCCGGCGCGGCGGTCCGCAGAGGTGCCGCGCAGCGCGTCGTTCCACTCGACTCGGTCGCAAGCGAGATCCGACGAACGCTACGGGGGGTGAAGGTCCATGAGTGATGACATGTCGGCGTATCGGGATGTGTTCCTGAGCGAGAGTGCCGAGTACCTCCAGGCGATCACTGACGGCCTACTGGCGCTTGAGTCCGATCCGATCGACCTTGAGCCCGTCGAGACGGTGTTTCGTGGGGCACACTCCCTCAAGGGCATGTCTGCGGCGATGGGCTACAGCCGAACGCAGGAACTCACGCACAAGATGGAGTCACTGATGGCGACTGTCCGCTCACGGGCGCAGGTGGCTGACAGCACGCTCATCGATCTTATGCTCCAGGCGACCGATCGCGTGCGTGAACTGATCGATGACGAGTCTTCGGGTGGCGTCACGGTCTCTGCCGACGATATCGCCACGATGTTGGTTGATCGAACGGCTCGCGTCGATGCGCCTGCAGCCTCACAAGGCGCCCAAGCCACCCCCGCCGTGGCAGCCGGAAGACTGGCGAGCGGGGCCGTGTACCGTGTCACGGTCACCCTGGAGGAGGGGTGCGTTCTCAAAGGCGTTCGTGCCTACATGGTCATCAAGCGTCTCGGTCATCTGGGCACGGTGACAGAGACGGTCCCTGTGGCTCGCGAACTCGAGGACGAGCAGTTCGATCACTCGTTTCAGATCGTACTGAAGACGAAGGCCACGCCTGAGACGCTCCACGATGCGGTGATGGCGGTGACCGAGGTCGAGAGTGCATCGGTCGAGGCGACTGCGCCCACGGTCGCTGCTGCTGTCCTGCCGGAAGAGGGCGGTGGCCCGATGGCGGCGCCGCGAACGCCGATGCCGAAGATCACTGAGACTCAGACCGTCCGTATCTCGATCGGACATCTCGACAGCATCGTGAACCTTGTTGGTGAGCTCGTTATCGTCCGTTCGCGTCTTGAGGACATCGCTGACCGTATGGGCGATGCTGAGCTTGAAGAATCGCTCGGTGTGCTCAAACGCATCAGCGCCGAACTCCAGGAAGAGGTCATGCAGACCCGGATGGTGCCGGTGAGCAACATCTTCAATCGGTTTCCGCGGATGGTTCGTGATCTGGCCCGGGATCTTGGTAAGGAGATCGACCTGGAGATGGAGGGTCTCGATATCGAGCTCGACCGGACCGTGCTCGATGAGATCGGTGACCCCATCGTCCATCTGCTTCGCAACGCGATCGATCACGGCATCGAGTTTCCCGATGAGCGGACTGCTGCCTCGAAGTCAGCTCGCGGCACTATCCGTCTGACCGCCGAGCGCGTTCGGGACCAGGTACTGATCTCTGTTGCAGACGACGGTCGTGGCATGGACGTGGAGCGCATTTGGAGCAAGGCGGTCGAGCGTGGGCTGGTCGATCGATCCGTGCGCGACTCGTATACCGATCATGACATCCTCATGTTCGTATGTCTTCCCGCGTTCACCACGGTCGATCAGGCCACCCGTATCTCGGGGCGTGGTGTGGGCATGGATGTCGTGAAGGGGAAGATCGAGTATCTGGGTGGCAGCATCATGCTCTCCTCAGCACCCGGAGAAGGGATGAGGGCATCGCTGCAGCTCCCCCTTACGCTCGCTATCATACAGGCGCTTCTCGTGCAGAGCGGCGATCGGGTCTACGCCCTGCCGTTGAGCGCGGTCGATGAGGTGCTTTCGTCCGATGAGGTCACGTTCAGGACGGTCGACGGGACACCGGTGGTTGCGCTGCGCGACGGATCGGTCGTCGGTCTCAGTGATCTCGATGAACTGCACGGGCGTGCCCCGATAGCCGGTCTTACTCGGGAAGATAAGCACCTCATACTCGTCCGGTCTGGTCAGACGCTGCATGCACTAGCAGTGCCTGCACTCCTCGGGCGGCGAGAGATCGTCATCAAGCCCCTCTCACCGCTCTTCTGTGGCCTACAGGGCTTCGGTGGGGCGACCGTCCTCGGTGACGGACGGATCGCCTTGATCCTCGACCCGCGAACGCTGTTCATACGGGAGGCATAGCATGGATCCGTGCACACTTACCGAGATCCAGATCGATGCGCTGGGTGAGGTCGGGAGCATCGGGGCAGGTCACGCTGCGACCGCCCTCTCGCAGATGCTCGGTATGCCGGTCGATATCGATGTCCCCGACCTCCGGGTGCTGGCGGTCTCCGAGGTGCCGATGGTGCTCGGTGGACCGGAAAGCCTTGCGGGTGCCGTTTACAGCCGACTGCTTGGCGATCTGGGCGGGGGATTGCTGTTCGTGGCCAAGCGAGATGGTCTCCTGGGGCTCTCCGATCTCTTGCGTTCCCGGGCACCGGGTACCTCGAAGTCCCTCGGCCCCGCAGAGGAGGCGATCGTCACCCATGCTGCTGCAGTCTTGATCTCCGCATATCTGGCTGCGATCGCCCGTCTTACGGGTCTGTCAGCGCTGCCGGGGCCCTCGCAGTTCGCGTTCGACATGCTCGGGGCCATCCTTACGGGCGTGACGATACAGACCGGGCTCAAGGCAGAGAACGCCATCCTCGTGCTTACGCGTTTCTCTACACAGGAGATGAGCGTTGACGCGGCGCTCTTCTATCTACCGGATCCTGATAGCCTTGAAGTGATGCTCGGCCGGTTGGGGGTACTGTAGGGGTGTCCATCAATGGGGATAGAGGCGGCCTCTGGGGGGCTCCAGACGACAAAACGGTGCTCGTCATGGCCGGCGAGATCGCTGTCGCCGTACACCCGCAACGGCTTGTGACGCCTGCGTTGGGATCGTGTATCGGGCTGACGCTCTGGGACGCGTTCACCAGGCGGGGTGGGATGGCACACATCATGCTGCCAGCACCGGCAGACACTCGACTGGGTGGCTTGGCCGATCGGTTCGCTTCCGTCGCGGTCCCGCGATTGGCGGAGGCCGTGGCTGTGGGTACTCCCCGGCGCAGATTCGTGGCCAAGATCACCGGTGGATCCACGATGTTTGGTGGTGACGCAGGGATGGCGAGCATCGGTATGCGCAATGCGGAGGCGGTCAAACACGAGCTGGCACTCCTGCGGATACCACTTGTGGCCGAAGATATAGGGGGGGGACACGCCCGGACGATGGAGTTCTATCTGGACACGGGGTTGGTCATCGTCCGCAGTTACCGGTATGGCATACGGGAGTTATGATGTGAGTCGGCATCCACGCGATGGAAGGCGCCTGATGGAGGAACTGGCAGGTTCGGCTGCTGTGGTGCCGGTCCGCGACGGGCAGATGCGGATAGCGATAGCGGGTGGCGGGCTTCGTGCCACCTCTGTCCTTCGGTTGCTGAACGACATAGACAACCTAAGTGTTGCAGCGGTCTACGATAGCAGCCGCACTGCTCCGGCGATGCGGCTCGCAGAAGACCTTGGCGTGTTCGCCACCACGCAGGTGTCGGAGCTCTCGCAGATATCCGGTCTCGATCTGATCCTCGACCTTTCGGACGACCCGGCACTGCGCACCGAGCTCGAGACCGAGCGGCCCGCCAATGTCGCGGTGATCACCAGCAACGGTTCGGAACTCGTATGGGACCTGCTTATCGCTAAGAAGCGGAGCGAGGAGCAGGAGAAGATATTCGTCGAACTCCAGGTCGCCTACGATAAGATCCGCAGTCATGAGCGACGCCTCCAGTCGAGTAAGGAGGCGCTCGAGCGGGCAAACGAGGAGCTGGAAAGCCGGCTTGCCGAGATATTCTTCACTCACGAGTTCTTCAAGGCCCTCACCACCTTCAGCTCAGTGGATGATGTGACGAGTTTGATCGTGGACGGTGCGAACGGCATCCTCGGCGCTGAGATATCGGCGGTGTATCTCTTCGAGCATCGCGACTGGACACTGCACCTCCGGGCGAGCCAGGGGCGGCTTGAGGAGTACTTCCACCCCAGTGTGCCGGTCTCCGAGACCTTGCTTGGTGTCGCGTTCCGTGAGGGGTTCGTGCAGCAGGCGGATGTGACCGAAGGAGCGGGGCTGGCTGAATGGACCGTGCGACCGGAGGAAGTCAGATCACAGGCAGCGATGCCACTGCGTTCGGGCGATAGCGTCATCGGTGTGTTGCTCATCGCATCGGCCACGTACAGGGAGCTCACTCAGGCTGAGCACGATCGGCTGCAGGTCATCGCGAATCAATCCTCGCTGGCGCTTCAGAACGCACTGCTGCATGAGGAGCTTGAGCGTCTCTCCGTGACGGATCGTCTGACCGAGCTTTATAACCACGGATACCTGCATAGCCGTCTCGATGAGGAGATCGAGCGGGCGATGCGTTTCGGCCACCGGCTGTCGGTGATCATGCTCGATATCGATGATTTCAAGCAGTTCAACGATCAGTACGGTCATCCCAAGGGCGATACCGTACTGCGCGCGGTCAGTTCCATCGTCAGGCAGAACCTCCGCGAGATCGACGTGGCCGCTCGCTACGGAGGCGAGGAGTTTGTCGTGGTGCTCCCCGAGACCGATGTGGCGGGAGCGCTCGCTGTTGCCGAGCGCATCCGGGTGAGTGCCGAAGCGTTTCCGCATATCACCGGCGACCATGGTGAACGCACGACCCAGACCATCTCACTTGGTGTTGCGACCTATCCGGTGCACGCCTCGGACGGAGCGAGCTTGATCGAAGCAGCCGATCAAGCGATGTACTGGGCAAAGCGTTCGGGTAAGAACCGGGTGGTCGCCGCCGGCTGAAGCGGTGGCTTGTGGTATGGGACCGCAGACCGGAAGGTGGCATACGAGTGAGCCTCGATCGCGCGCTTGGAAGACTGGCGCTTGATGCGCCTGCAGAGCGCGCTCTGCGGGACGTGCTCGTCGTGTTCAGTCATCACCCGGACGAACGACTGAGTAAGCGGGACGTCGCCCTGCGGACCGGTCGGGATGCCAATGAGGTAGGCCCGCTGCTTGACGCGCTGACCTCGGCGTTCGTGCTAGACTTCGACGGCACGTCAGGCGTATATCGCTACAGCGGTGACGTTGTTGTCGGCTACGAGATCGAAGCTTTCAAGCGGCGAGTCGATAGTCATCACAGTCACGTCACCTCGAATCTCGCGCGGTTCAGGGGGCGCCAAAGCTTCTGACCGCACCCGTTCGATGAGTGATCGGAGTAAGGGTGCTTGATCCGATAGTACAGGGCGACCGTGGTCCTGCCGTCGAGGATGTTCAGAAGCGTCTACTGGCGCTCGGGTTCGACCTGGGGCCGACGGGCATCGATGGCGTCTTCTTCGGTGCCACCCTCGCTGCGGTGCGGCAGTTTCAGCGCGAGCATGGCCTATCCGAGGACGGGACCGTCGGTGACGAGACATGGGCGGCGCTTGTGGACGCCACGTTCCGTCTCGGCGATCGGCTGCTGTATCTCAGATATCCCTACTTGCACGGCGCCGATGTGAGCCTGCTCCAGGGTGCGTTGAACGTGCTCGGATTCGCCTGCGGTCGTCCCGATGGCATCTTCGGTGCGTTCACCGAGCGTGCAGTCGGTGAGTTCCAGTCCAACGTGGGGCTTCCCCATGATGGGATCTCAGGTCCGGAGACCGTACGGGCGATCGAACGCCTGCGTCACGTCTGGCAGGACAAGGACCCGTCAGCACCGGTCAACCTGCTTGTTGCCCCGGCCCGAGCAGCCGAAGTGCTCCGGACGGTCGAGATCGGCATCGTATGTATCGATGAGCGGGGACACCTTGTCGGGGAGCGTCTGGCTAATCTCGCGATCGCCACTGAGCCCGAGGCGCGTGTACGGCTGTGTGACACACCGCAGGCGGCACTCTGTGAGCTTGCGTTGTTCATCGCCGGCGCTCAAGTTCTGGACGCGCCCGAGGGGGTACCCGTCATACGTGTGAACGAGAGCGAAGGGGCCGAGGGACGTTTCGTCGCTGCGTTTGCTGCGGCCGGGTCCGGGAACGGGGTGTACGTCATCGTCCCTGATGAGGTCGCGGGCGACGAACGTGTCGCGCAGTCGGCCGCCGTGCATACCCTTGACGGTATGTGCGCCGTGCTATCGGCTGGAATCGGGCCTGTGGTACGATAGCGCAGCCGCTCAGCCAGGTATGGCGCATCGAGGAGGCTGAATACTCTGAGAACAACACTTCAGCGGGCCATGGGTCTGCTCATCATGATCACGCTCTTGCTCCTTTCGGTCCCGACCGCGTTTGCCACTCCGCTTGCGGACAAGCGTGCGGAAGCCGATCGCATCAAGACGCAGGTAGAGGAGCTCGACGAGGCTCTCGAGATTGCCGCAGAGGCCTATAGCGAGGCTCAGGGCGAGTATGAGGCCGTCACTGCAGAAGTCGCAGTGAACGAGGCGCGCGTTGTCGAGCTCGTTGCGAACCAGCAGAAACTCCAGGGCAACCTGTCTACGCGCGTAGCGAGCATGTATCGCCAGGGGCCGCTTGCAGAGCTCGAGGTGCTTTTCGGCGCGACATCCTTCGAAGAGTTCGCTACGACCTGGGATATCCTTCGTACGCTCAACGAGCAGGAGGCTGCGCAGGTCGCTGAGCTCAAGGCCACGACTGCCGAGCTCGAGCGTGTACACGTGGAGCTTGCAGCCCAGCAGGCGGAGGCCAAGGCTCAGGCCGATGTGATGCAGGGTCATAAGGCCGACGCCGAAAGTCAACTGGCCGAGCGCAGCAGACTCCTCTCCGGGGTCGAGGCCGAGATCACGGAGATACTCCGCGAGCAGGAAGCCGAGGAGCGTCGTCGTGCCGAGGCTGCAGCCGCTGCCGCCCGGGCGGCAGCGGCGAGCTCATCGTCATCCGACTATGGGACCCCTACCAACGCGCCTCGCTCATCGGTCGTCTCTATCGCCCTCTCGAAGCTTGGGGCGCCCTACAAGTGGGCAGCGTCCGGTCCGGACATGTTCGACTGCAGCGGTTTCACGTCGTGGGTCTACCGCCAGGTGGGCGTGAGCCTACCTCGCACCTCGAGTGCGCAGATCGGCGCTGGGCAGCGCGTCTCCCGTGCGAATCTGGCCCCCGGGGATCTGGTCTTCTTTGGTTCTCCCATCCATCACGTCGGTATCTATGTGGGCAGTGGCAACTATGTGCACGCCCCGCACACGGGGGACGTGGTGAAGGTCGCGAGCCTGAGTGGGCGTAGTGACTATGTGGGGGCATGTCGGCCCTAGCTGCCCTCGATCATCTCGATCGCGGCGGCGGTCATCTGCGTGCCGGACCTCCTGACGGTCTGCCTCCTGACGTGGCGAGCGCGGAGGGGTAGACTTGCTGCGGGGTGTCCGTCCGATGCTAGACGCACGGGTGGCACGGGATC
>JAVERH010000082.1:0-9843 GCA_034007245.1 Coriobacteriia bacterium
TGAAGACGCCATAGTGGGTCTCAACATCCTGAGCGGTTACGACCCGGCAGACCCCACCTGTCTCCCGGGGAAGGTCGACTTCACGCCCGCTCTCCAGGGCTCTATCAAGGGGATGCGGATAGCGTACAGCCCCGACCTCGACGTCTTCCCGGTCGACCCCAAGGTGGCTGTCGTGGTCGAGAAGGCACTCGAGGCATTCCGGCAGGCCGGAGCCACGGTCGAACGGGTGTCGCTGGGCGTGAGCCTTGCAGACGTGGAGTCCGGTGAGCGCATCGGCGACACGTGGGCCCGGATACTCGGCACGTTCATGGTGGGGCTGCTGGACGGGCTCAAGCAGCAGGGCCTCGACTACCTCGGGGATCGCAGGGACGAGATGCCCGCCGAGTTCATCCACTGGGTCGAGCGCGCTCAGAGGCTGACACCACTGGACGTCTACCGTGACCAGTCCACCAGGACCACCGTCTACAACACGTTCCAGCGTGTGCTCAACGACTACGACCTGCTCGTGACCCCCACGATGGCATGTCCGCCGGTCAAGAACGCCGACGACGGCAACACCCTCGGCCCCGATACCATCAACGGCGTACCGGTGAAGCGACTCATCGGCTACTGCATGACGTTCTTCAACAACTACTCGGGCCATCCTGCAGCCAGCGTGCCCGCCGGGTTGGACGCCGATGGCCTGCCGGTGGGGCGCAGATCATCGGTAACCGCTACGCAGACATGGACGTGCTGACGGCGAGCGCGGTCTTCGAACGCGTCAAGCCATGGTACGACCTGTACTCGATCTGCCGAGACCGCCCTCTCGGCTAGGTGTCGCGGACAGAAAGGTTGCGGCGTCCAGCGGCTACCCCTATAATCGGCAGTCGCGCCCCAGGCGCTGAAACTCCTCGGTAGCTCAACGGCAGAGCATCCGGCTGTTAACCGGAGGGTTGCTGGTTCGAATCCAGCCCGAGGAGCCACACAAAGACGAAGGCCCCGCCACGTGCGGGGCCTTCTTGTTTCTCCGGAGCGCTCACGCACAACAAGAAGAGGCCCGCATATGCGGGCCTCTTCGCTCGGTTCCTGAAGTGATACCCCTTACTCGAGGTAGTCCTTGAGACGGCTGGAGCGGCTCGGGTGACGCAGCTTACAGAGCGTCTTGGACTCGATCTGTCGGATGCGCTCACGCGTCACACCAAACTCGCGACCGACCTCCTCGAGCGTACGCGGATGCCCGTCGGCCAGCCCGAAGCGCAGCTCGATGACCTTGCGCTCACGCTCGGAGAGACCGTCCAGCACCTTGGAGAGCTGCTCCTGCAGCATGCTGAAGCTTGCAGCGTCGGGCGGCACGATGGCCTCGCCGTCCTCGATGAAGTCCCCCAGCTGGGAGTCCTCCTCTTCGCCGATCGGCGTCTCGAGCGACACCGGCTCCTGCGAGATCTTGAGGATCTCGCGGACACGCTCGGCCGTCATCTCCATCTTCTCGCCGATCTCCTCCGGAGTGGGCTCGCGCCCGAACTCCTGGAGCAGCTGACGCTGGATACGGATGAGCTTGTTGATCGTCTCCACCATGTGCACGGGGATACGGATCGTGCGGGCCTGGTCGGCGATCGCACGGGTGATGGCCTGACGGATCCACCACGTGGCGTACGTGGAGAACTTGAAACCCTTGGTGTAGTCGAACTTCTCCACGGCCCGGATCAGGCCGAGGTTGCCCTCCTGGATCAGGTCCAGGAACAACATCCCACGCCCGACGTAGCGCTTGGCGATCGACACCACGAGGCGCAGGTTGGCCTCGACAAGCTGCATCTTGGCGTCCACACCGATGCGCTCCAGGCGCTCCAGGCGACGCTGCTCGGCACGCTCGAGCTTGACGCCGTTCTCCGCAGCCTCCTGGAGCTGATCGACCGCAAGCAGCCCGGCCTCGATCTTCATAGCAAGGTCGACTTCCTGACGCGCGGTGAGCAGCGCGACCTTACCGATCTCCTTGAGATACATACGCACCGGATCGGCCGTGATCGGCGCCGATGCGAGCGGATCGACTTTCTTGCGTGGCTTGCGCTTGGCAGGTGTCTTGGCGGCAGGCTTCTCGACCACGGCCGCAGCGGCGGTGGCCACATCGTCCGACGCCGGCACTCCGTCAGCGTCCACGTGATCGTCTGAGGACTCACCGTCGTGCAACTCGCCGGGGGTGTGCTCGTCGGCAAGTTCGATGCCGCTCGTCTGGAAGTGGCTGTAGATATTCTCGAACTGATCGTCAGACAGATCGATGTCCGACAGCGCACCCTGGATCTCATCGTCGGTGAGACTGCCCTTGGCCTTGCCCATCTTCACGAGCGTCTTCACTGCCGAGAGCTCGAGCTCTGGCGCCTTCTTGTCGGTTGCCTTCGTCGTTCGCTTTGCAGGAGCCTTCCCGGCCGTCTTAGCCGCAGGCTTCGCAGCCGTCTTGGCGGCGGCCTTAGCCGCAGGCTTCGCAGCCGTCTTGGCGGCGGCCTTCGTCGCAGCCTTCGCGGGTACTTTCTTGGCCCCCGTAGACGCTTCAGTCTTCGAAGCCGCTGTCTTGCGCACCGCCGGCTTCTTGGCAGGCGTGGCGACGACCTCTTCGACTGGCTCGTTCGTGGCGTTCTGTGCAGTACTCTTGGATGCAGCCGTCACGTGCTCTACTCCGCCTCCACGTTTGTGTCAGCACCATGCGGCCTCTTGATAGCCGCCTGCTGGCGCTGCAGCTCGGCGATCTCGCCGAACAACCGGTCATATGACTCCGCGTTGGTCGCAGGGTCCTGTTCCTGGAGTTCGCCCTTCTTCTGTGTGATTAGACGCCCGAGTGCAAACTCCTGGACTCGAACGGAAACTTCTCGAAACGCATAGTCTACTTGCTCGACTCCGGTGGCGTCCACCAGCCACCCGCTCAACACCGTCGCCGCCTCGCGATCCACCTCCGCTACACGCCTATACAGATCCTCACCTACGGCGTCACCAGCGGTACAGATGACTTCCAGCAGAGCGCGTGCCCGCTCCCCGCCCACGGCACCGTCAGCAAGCAACTTCCGTGCCTTGACCCTGACCGACGGCGCAAGAGCGGCCAGACGAACGATCTCCCTCTCGGCCCGCTCTTCCGCCCCACCTAGACGCACGGGCTCCGATACGGGAGTCCTGGACCCCTTGGTCTCGCCCTGGCGGGACCGATGCGGCACCGCACGTTCGACAGTCGCATAGTCCGTGCCGAGCCTGCCGGCGATATGCATGATGTAGTCCTGGGCGAGCAGCGAGCCATGTACCGGCGCGAGTACGGCAGCCGCACTCACCAGCGCTGCACTCCGACCTTCAGGATGCTCCAGGTCGTGCTCTTCAAGATGCCGGTCGATGGCGAAGCGCAAGAGAGGCTCCGCGCCTTCGATGATCGCACGAACTGCATCGGTCCCATCGCGGCTCACAAGGTCGGCCGGGTCCATGCCGCCCGGGATGATCGCGACGTCCAGGTCCACCCGGGCGCTTCCTGCCTCCGGCGTGATCCCCCAGTCCAGGAACTCCGCGGCACGTAGCGCAGCACGCTGACCCGCAACGTCACCATCGAAGAGATACACCACACGCTTCCCGAAGCGACCGAGTAGTTTGACGTGGCGCTCGGTCAGCGCTGTGCCGAGTGTCGCCACAGCGGTCCGGATACCGGCCTCGTGAAGCGCAATGACGTCCGTATAGCCCTCCACCACGACCGCCGTACCGTCAGTGACGATCTCGTTGCGCGAGCGATCGAGCCCGTAGAGCGTGCCCGACTTCTGGAAGATGGGCGTCTCCTGCGAGTTGAGGTACTTGGGCTCCCCTTTCCCGACGACACGCCCGCCGAACGCGATCGTCCGACCGTGAAGATCGTTGATCGGGAACATGATGCGGTTGAAGAAGCGATCCTTCAGCGAAGCACCATCCGCAAGCGCGAGATTGGCGTCAACGAGCTCCTCCCGGGTGAACCCTGCGTCCAGCATATGACGCACGAGGGTGTCTCGGCCGTGGGGAGCGTAGCCGAGCGTCCAGCGCTTGGCGACATCGATCCCGAAGCCCCGGTCGGCCAGGTACTCACGAGCCTGCGAGGGACCCGTAGCTGTGTCGCTCGTCAGCAGGCGATGGAAGAACGCTGCAGCCTCCGTGGATGCGGCGATCAGGCGCTCCTTGCGCCCGGCAGGTATACCGGCGCCGCCCACCTCGACGAGCTCGACATGCGATCGCTCGGCGAGCCGACGGACAGCGTCCGGGAACTCGAGGTGTTCCGCCTCCATCACGTACCCGAAGGCGTCACCTCCCCTGTTGCAGCCAAAGCAGTGCCACAGCTGCGTGGTGGGATCGATCTTGAAGCTCGGTGTCTTCTCGCCATGGAAGGGACAGTTGCCCCAGAAAAGCCTGCCCTTCTGCTTGAGAACGACCGTCTCGGAGACAAGCGATACAAGATCGGTGGCATCACGGACGCGTGCGATATCTTCGTCGGCAAAGCGCCCCATGACACCTCCTGTCCTCTACGCGGTCAAAGATACATACCCCAAACCGACTGTTCGGTCGCCCGGTGCCCAACGACGTGCTCCCGGGTACCTGTATCGGCACCCGGGAGCACGGGACTTAACACACTGGCGCTTCTAGCCTCCGTGCACCTTGAGGAACAGGGGCACGAACACGAGCGAGACGACGGTCATGAGCTTGATCAGGATGTTCATGGCCGGACCCGACGTGTCTTTGAATGGATCACCGACGGTGTCACCTACCACAGCAGCCGCATGAGCGTCGGAACCCTTGCCGCCGTGTGCACCACCCTCGATATACTTCTTAGCGTTGTCCCATGCACCGCCCGCATTCGCCATGAAGATGGCGAGCAGAAAGCCGGTGACCAGTGCGCCGGCAAGCAGCCCGGCGAGCATCGAAAGGTTCACGATACCGACCACGATCGGGACGGCCACGGCGATCGCGCCGGGTACGACCATCTCCTTGAGCGCGCCCCTGGTGGAGATATCCACGCAAGCCGCGTAGTCCGGTTTGCCGGTACCCTCCATGATGCCCGGGATCTCTTTGAACTGACGACGTACCTCGCCGATCATCGAGAAGGCCGCGCGACCGACAGCACCCATGGTGAGCGCGCCGAACAGGAACGGCAGCATGCCACCGATGAACAGCCCCGCGATGACGTACGGGTTCTCGAGGGACATGTTGATAGCAGCCAGGATCTCATCCGCGGACATCCCGCGATCCAGGAAGCCGACCTGCAGGCTCTGGCGAAACGCGACGAACAGCGCAAGCGCCGTCAGGCCCGCGGAGCCGATGGCGAAGCCCTTGGCGATGGCCGCAGTGGTGTTACCCACAGAGTCGAGCGAGTCGGTGATCGTGCGGATCCCCTTATCCATACCCGCCATCTCGGCGATACCGCCGGCATTGTCAGCGACCGGACCGTAGGCGTCGACGCCCACGGTGATCGCAGTGATCGACAGCATGCCGAGCGCCGCAAGGCCGATGCCGTAGATGCCGGACAGGTCGTTTTCTGGAACCGCCCAGTTACCCATGGTGAACGCGCCGATGATCGCGGCGGCGACCACAAGGATGGGAAGGGCCGTGGACATCATGCCGGTCCCAAGACCCTGGATGATGTTGGTGGCGGCACCGGTCTCTGATGCAGCTGCGATGTCCCTCACAGGCTTGTACGCATCCGAACAGTAGTACTCGGTGATCTTGCCGATGACGATGCCAGCCGTAAGACCGGCTACGACCGCACCGAAGAACCACATGCGGGACGGATCGGCACCGACACGGGTGCTCCAGTGCCAGAACAGATAGGCCATTGCTGCGACCTCGACAGCGGCAGCCACGTACGTGCCCTTGTTAAGCGCGCTGTGCAGGTGTGCGCCTTCCTTGGCACGAACCGCGAACAGACCGATGATCGACGCCACGATGCCCAGAGCGGCGATCAGTAGTGGTGCAGTGACGCCGTACATGAAGTCGATCGACTTCGCTGCACCCGGCAGGTACCAGAGCGACACAGCGAGCACGATCGGCGCAAGGATCGATCCGACGTAGCTCTCGAAGAGGTCGGCGCCCATGCCAGCAACGTCGCCCACGTTATCGCCCACGTTATCCGCGATGGTAGCGGGGTTGCGGGGGTCGTCCTCCGGGATACCGGCTTCGACCTTGCCGACGAGGTCGGCGCCCACATCAGCGGCCTTGGTGTAGATACCGCCACCCACACGAGCGAATAGTGCGATGGAGCTCGCGCCCATCGCGAATCCGTTGACGATCTCGGCGTTACCCACGGGGTTCTCGCCGCTGACGATCATGACGATGGCCCACAGGGACAGTCCGCCAAGACCGAAAGACGCCACCGTGAGACCCATGGTGAGACCGGAGCGGAAGGCGACATTCAGTGCCCTGGCGATACCGTGAGTGGCAGCCTGGGCGGTACGTGCATTGGCCCGAGTCGCCACGTGCATGCCGATGAACCCGGCCGATGCAGAGAGGATACCGCCGGTCAGGAACGCCACTGCGGTAAGCCAGTGCAGAGCAAAGCCGATCAGCAGGAACACCACACCGGCAAAGATGATAAGCACTCGGTACTCGCGGAGCAGGAACGCGAGGGCGCCCTCCTGGACCGCCTTTGAGATCTCCTGCATGCGCTCGGTTCCCGGATCCTGCTTGAGGACCCAGCTGCCGAGATACGCGGCCATGATGGCACCGAGTACCGCAGCTGCCGGCGCGAGCCAAGCAATCCAATCAGCCATGAACGTGAGTCTCCCTTCCCGGTGAACAGTCAACAGCCAAGGAGACCCTTCCGAGCCCCCTGGAAGCTCTGGCGATTCTAGCCGACCTCGTATGTCCCAGCAACAGCCGCACGCTCACACGCGCCAACGGCTCGGGATCATGAGCTGCTCGTAGGTGCGGATCGCGAAGCGATCGGTCATCCCCGACACGTAGTCGGTGACCGCCCGGGTGAGATCTTCCGGACGTTCAGGGCGCTCGTCGGGCGGCAGGTCGTCGGGGGTGGCGATGTAGTGATCGAAGAGAGTGCGTACGACGTTGTATGCCTTCGGCTCCTCTGCCTTCGCGTTGGGCGAGAGATAGACGTAGTCGTACAGGAACGACCGCAGATCCATCATCGCCTTATAGATATCGGCCGACATCTCCACGGTCTCCGAGACCGCCGTCGTCTCAACGAGACTCGTGACCATCGTGGTTATGCGCTCGTTGATGGTGGTGCCGAGAACCGCGATCGGCGCAGCAGGAATATCCCCCTGCGTGATCACGCCACCCCGCAGTGCGTCGTCGATGTCATGGTTCACATATGCGATACGATCGGCGATCGCTACTATCTGTCCCTCGAGCGTCGACGCGCGCTTCTTGCCCGTATGGCAGGCGATGCCGTCACGCACCTCCCAGGTGAGGTTGAGCCCCTTTCCTTCGTACTCGAGCTGCTCGACGATCCGGAGACTCTGCAGGTTGTGACGGAAGCGACGTGGTGTGTCGACATTGCCGGGATCCGCAGCTTTGAGCGCATCGTCGAGTGCCGACTCCCCGATATGCCCGAACGGTGTGTGGCCGAGGTCGTGGCCGAGTGCGATGGCCTCCGTGAGGTCCTCGTTCAGACGCAGTGCCCGGGCGATGGAGCGCGCGATCTGCGCCACCTCGAGCGTGTGAGTGAGCCTGGTGCGGTAGTGGTCGCCCTCCGGCGCAAGGAAGACCTGCGTCTTGTGCGAGAGACGGCGGAATGCCTTGCAGTGCAGGACACGGTCGCGATCACGCTGAAAGCATGTGCGGTACAAGTCGGCGCCTGTCGGCCGCTCGCGCCCGATCGAACCCGACGCAAGCGCCGCGCGTGGCGACAGCCACTGGGCCTCGGCGATCTCGTACGCTTCCCGCGTGATGATACTGGTCTCTCCCATAACCCTTCCTCACAGATGCACTGAGGGCGCCGGGTGACCCCGACGCCCTCAGTGGGTAGCGCTAGCGGTTGTCCGAGGCGATCGCCTTCCGGGCAAGAGACGCCTGCGCAGAAGCCAAGCGCGCGAGCGGCACACGGTACGGTGAGCAGCTCACGTAGTCCAGACCGATATCGTAGAACGTCTTGACACTCTCCGGATCGCCACCGTGCTCGCCACAGACGCCGAGCTTGAGACCCGGGTTCGTGGACCGCCCGCGCTGGCAGCCTATGCCCACGAGCTTCGCGACGCCCTCGTCGATCGTCTCGAACGGGTTACGCGGCAGCACCTTGCGCTCGAGATACCTCGGCAGGAACTTGCTCTCGATATCGTCGCGCGAGAAACCGAACGTGGTCTGTGTGAGGTCGTTGGTGCCGAAGCTGAAGAAGTCGGCGACCTCAGCGATCTCATCGGCACAGATCGCGGCCCGCGGCAGCTCTATCATGGTACCGATCGGGATGGAGACCTCCACGCCACACTCAGCCGAAACGCGCGCCACGACAGCCGCGGCCTCCTCGCGGAGGAGCGCCAGCTCTGCCCTCACACTCACGAGCGGGATCATGATCTCGGGACGCGGGTCCTTACCCTGCTTGATGAGCTCGCACGCAGCACAGGTGAGGGCCTCCACCTGGAGCGCGTAGAGCTCGGGGTACATGATGCCGAGACGGCAGCCGCGCAGCCCCAGCATCGGGTTGGCCTCCGACATCGCGTCGATATGAGCGAGCAGCTTCCGCTTGGGAACCAACTGTTCGATCGGCACGCCGGAGAGCTCCTCGCGTACGATCTCGACCTCGAGATCGCGCGGTGACTCCAGGAACTCGTGAAGCGGCGGGTCGAGGAGTCGCACTGTGACCGGCAGACCATCCATGGCCGAGAAGATCCCGAGGAAGTCCTGGGTCTGCACGTCCAGCAACTTGTCGAGTGCTGCACGCTGTTCGGCCTGGGTGTCGGCAAGGATGAAGTCCTGGATGATGTCCTTACGCTCACCGAGGAACATATGCTCGGTACGCGTGAGACCGATACCGGTGGCACCGAACGAGCGACCAAGCGCGGCATCCTCGGGCGTATCGGCGTTAGCGTAGACGCCCATGGTGCGATACTCATCGCTCCAGCCGAGAATCGTGTCGATGTCCCCGGATATCTCCGGCATCACGAGGCCGACCTCACCGAGGACGACGATGCCGCTGGTGCCGTCGATCGAGACGACGTCACCTTCCTTGAGCACGATGTCGGTACCACTGACGATCGCCTGCTTGGCCTTCATGTCGATCTTGAGCGCCTCAGCGCCGCAGACCGCAGGCTTCCCCATACCGCGGGCGATAACCGCCGCATGTGAGGTCTTACCACCGTGGCTGGTGAGGATGCCCTCGGCAGCCACCATACCGTGGAGGTCGTCGGGATTGGTCTCCCAACGCAGGAGGATGACTTTGCGGCCCTGTGCCGCTGCAGCCACGGCATCATCGGCGCTGAAGACCGCTTCGCCCACCGCAGCGCCCGGACTGGCGTTGAGACCCTTGACGAGCACGTCGTAGTCAGCGGTCACATCAAACTGCGGGTGCATGAGCTGGTCGAGATGCGCCGGGTTGATGCGCAGCACGGCCTCCTCGCGGGTGATCAAACCCTCGGCGACCATATCCACCGCGATCTTGAGCGCCGCGCGTGCCGTACGCTTTCCGACGCGGGTCTGCAGCATCCAGAGCTTGCCCTCCTGGATAGTGAACTCGATGTCGCACATATCGCGATAGGCACTCTCGAGGACCTCGAAGACCTCGTATAGTTCCTTACCCGCTTCAGGGAGCACGTCTACGAGCTCGGCGATCGGTCGCGTCTTGCGGATGCCGGCCACCACATCCTCACCCTGAGCGTTGGTGAGGAAGTCGCCGTAGTACTCCTTGGTACCGTCGGCAGCATTACGGGTGAA
>JAVERH010000146.1:0-5092 GCA_034007245.1 Coriobacteriia bacterium
GTGCAATCGACGATCGGATCGCATCGTACGAGGCGCTTGCCCGGATCTTCCGGGGCGATATCTCGGAGGTGGCGGTAGCCATCCAGCGCCTGCGGGTCTCGTCGCGCTCGTGCAGGATCAGTCGCAACGTGGACGAGGCGGCCCTGGCTGCGGCGTACGCTGAGGCCGATAGGTCGATCCGCACCCAGGAGGGGCGCGCTGCTGTAGTGCACGAGCGGGAGCGGCTCTACGGTGGGCCGACCGGGTTCGATCCGTTCACCAACGTGCTCTCGCCAGAGGAGTCCACCTACATCAGTGAGGATCCTCGTTCGTGCCCGGAGTTGCTTTCACAGGGCTACCACGAGGGTGCGTTCACGACACCCGCGATCGGCGGCAAGGAACGTGGCCCCGACGATATCGCCACAGAACTCTCGTATGTGGGGCACTGCCTGCGGGCTGCGGCGGCTGGAGATGCCAGCGGTGTGGTGCGGGCCCGGAGATTCTTCGTTGAGCACCTGTCCACGTGGAGCGTGCTCTTCGCGGTGGTCGTCAGCAGGGAGTCGACCGAGCCGGTCATGCGCTATGCGGGACTGGCGCTCGATAAGTTCCTTACCTGCGAGGCGTCCACGTTCCGTCACGCGATCCCGGCAGCATGCAGGCTCGGTGGGCCGCAGCCCTGATATGGGAGTCGCGCATGCTATCATCCCCGCATACAGACCTGCGTTGGCGAGAGGTGACTGCAATGGATGAACCCACTATCCCGAGCCTTGATGCGTGGCTTGCAGAAGCGAAGCAGGAGGCGGCTGCAAAAGACGTCGGCATGTACCTGTGTCATAACGGTGTCGTGCGGTCGTACTCTCGCGACGGACGTTCTGTGACCGGTATGGACCTCTCGGTCGATCGTGAACGCCTTGGGGAGCTCGTGAGTACCGCTCGCCTCATGGAGGGTGTCTCGATGGTGCGTGTGTGGGTCAACGAGGGACATCTCGAGGTCGGCGACGACATCATGTATGTGATGGTTGGCGGGGATATCAGGCCCAACGTCATCGAAGCGCTCACCGCATTCGTTGGCATGATCAAGTCCGAAGTGGTGACCGAGACGGAGCATCGTCCGGAGGCTTAGGGCTTCGGACGGCATCTTATAGGATCAGGAGGCGAGCCATGCGTATCGTCGTGCTCGGCGGTGGCCCTGGCGGCTACGGTGCCGCATTCGAGGCCGCACGGCTTGGCGCTGAGGTGACACTCATCGAGCGTTCGCGTCTTGGCGGGACGTGCCTGAACTCTGGCTGCATCCCCACGAAGACGATCTTGCGTTCGGCGCGCATCGTGGCTGATACCCGCGATGCCACTGTATTCGGTCTCACATCCGAGATCGCTGCGGTCGATATCGATGCTCTCAGGGAACGCAAAGAGAGCGTTGTCGACGAGCTCGTCGGACAGATCGAGTCGAGCGCCAAGCGGCTGAAGGTCCGTGTGCTCCAGGCCGATGGTCGACTGAGCGGTCCACGAAGCGTGGAGGCTACGCTGGCAGACGGATCTCGTGAGACGGTCGAGGCTGACGCCGTGATCCTGGCGACCGGCTCCGACGTGTTCAGGCTGCCCTCGATCGACCACGGGCTCGAAGGCGTGTGGACGAGCGATGACGCGGTCGCGCTGAGCGAGATACCCAAGAGCGTCGTCATCATCGGAGGCGGCGTGATAGGTCTGGAGTTCGCATGTGCGTATGCGGCATTCGGTAGTGTCGTGAACGTGGTCGAGCTTATGGAGCAGGTTCTTCCCGGCAACGACAGGCGTGTGGTACGGCAGACGCAGGCCGCACTCGAGGAGATGGGCGTAGCGTTTCATCTCGGCGATGCCGTGGACGCCGTCGAGCGGGTGGACGGACGCATGCGTTCCACGCTTCGCAGTGGTGTGGTACTCGAGAGCGATATCGTTATGAGCGCCGTCGGCCGCGTACCTGACTCGGCAGGCTTTGGTTTCGAGGATGTCGGCGTCGAGTTCGATCGACGGGCAGTGAAAGTCGACGAGCACTTCCGTACGTCGGTTGCGGGTGTGTACGCGGTGGGTGATCTTATCGGCGGGATGATGCTTGCGCATGTGGCCGAGGAGGAGGGTGTCGTTGCTGCGCGGAACGCGGTGGCGGAGCTCTCCGGCGCCGGACCGGATCTCGAGACCGTCAGGTACGACTGCATCCCTGCCTGCGTCTACACGTTCCCGGAGACTGCCGTTGTGGGCAGCAGCCGGGACAGTGCGCAGGAGTGTGGTCGCGACGTGGCCCAGGCTATCGCCAAGTTCGCTGCCAACGGCAAGGCGCTCGGCGAGGGCGAGAGCAGTGGCTTCGTGCAGATCGTGGCCGAGAAGGGGACCGGGTTGATCGTCGGTTGCCAGATCGTCGGTCCGCACGCGGTCGAGACTATCCACGAGGTTGCGGTCGCGATCCGTCACGATCTCACCGTGCGGCAACTTGCCGAGACCGTGCATGCGCATCCCACCGTCTCCGAGGTCATCCGGATGGCATGTGCCGATGCTGCCGTGAAGTGTGGTTGCTGATATGGCATACGAGCATGGTCCTGACGCCCGGCGGCTACCTGCGTGGCTCAGGCGCCCGATCGTACACGGTGGCGAGTATGCTGCAGTAGAGGGTTTACTCGATGAGCTGCACCTGTCTACCGTCTGCCGCGAGGCGAAGTGCCCCAACCGTGGTGAGTGTTATGCGAGCGGCACCGCTACTTTCCTGATCGCGGGTGACGCGTGTACGCGCGGTTGCCGGTTCTGTGCGGTCGAGTCACGTCAGCCATCTCCGCTCGACTCCGGGGAGCCTGCGCGTGTGGCCGAGGCGGTGGCACGTATGGGTCTGCGCCATGCGGTCATCACGATGGTGACGCGCGATGACCGTGCTGACGGCGCGGCGGGTCATGTCGCTGCGACCATCGCTGCGGTGCGAAGACGCACACCCGAGGTCGCCATCGAGGTGCTGGTGAGCGACTTCGCCGGGATGACTGACGCCATCGACACGGTCGTGGACGCCGCCCCCGACGTCTTCAACCACAACGTCGAGACGGTGCCCCGGCTCTATGGGAGCGTGCGACCGGGTGCCGACTATCGTCGCAGTCTCGATGTGCTCGCGCATGTGAGGGAGCGCGCTTCCGGGATGCCGACGAAATCCGGGCTCATGCTCGGACTCGGAGAGACGCACGACGAGGTCGTCGAAGTCATGCGCGACCTGCGCGATGCGGGATGTGGGCTGCTGACCCTCGGGCAGTACCTGAGGCCGAGTGCGGCGCACTTGCCGGTCGCTGCGTTCATCGAGCCTTCGGAGTTCGATGAGCTCGGGCGCATCGGACGACGTCTCGGCTTTTCGGGTGTTGCAAGCGCACCGTTCGTGCGTTCGAGTTACCATGCCGCCGAGTTACTGAGCTGAGGGGTACCCGGTCTATACGTTCTGGAAGAGCATGCATGTGCCCGCGCAGTTGCGGCCGGTCTGCTTCGCGGCGTACAGCGACCGGTCGGCGGCGGCGAGCAGGCTTTCCGTACTGCGAGGCTCCGACCCCGCCGCATCGTGACTCACGACGCATCCGATGCTGACGGTGAAGTGCAGCACATCTCCATTGGGTGCGGTGACGCTAGTAGCCTGCACGGACTCGAGAAGCCGGGTGCACAGCTCGGTACACTCTGCCTGTCCAGTCTCCGGCGCGAGCACTGCAAACTCATCTCCGCCGTAGCGTACGACGAGGTCCGACTCCCTGACGGCCTGCCGTAGTGCGGTTGCGACGACCTGGAGCGCCACGTCGCCCATGGCGTGTCCGTGCAGGTCGTTCACGTGCTTGAAACGGTCGATGTCGATGAGTAAGACCGCGAGTGGGTGTCCGTACCGGGCCGACCACGCGGCCCACTGAGGAAGGTGTGTGTGGAGTGCCCGGCGGTTACGGAGACCCGTGAGCGAATCATGTGTGGCATACGTCGAAAGGCGGATAGTATCGATCCATGCGCGCGTGAGGCTCGTCGCCAGCACCGCGGCCAGTGAGTCAGCAGGGAACCGTTGGGATATCTCGTTCACGAGTCGCTGGACGTGTGTCTGATACACCACGTGTCGCTTGCCGGCTTGTGCGGGTTCGGTGAGTTCGATCAGCTCACCGAAGACCGGGTCGATCATGAAGAACTCGACTTTGGTGGCGAGTGCAAGCATCTGTTCGACGCTCAGTGAGCCGAGAGAGTCGAGGTCGATGGCCTCGAGTTCGGCGTAAGCGTTCGTCAAGCGTTCGGTGAGATCGGTGGTGTCGTTGACGAGGTCCGGGAGTAGCCCGCGCTCCCATGAGCCGAGGAGTCCCTGCCACCAGTCGGTGTGCTGCGCTTCATCCTCGGCCATACAGGCGAAGAACGCGGCGAGTTCGGGTTCGGTGCAGTCGCGCGCAAGAGACTGATACAGTCGGTCTGCGAACACATCCATCTTCACACACAGGTCCAGGATCTCGCGCATTCCGTCCTCCGGCATATGGTTGTTCTTCTAATGAGAGTATAGCCCTCAGACTGCTACCATAAGCGGATGGTGTGGGAGCCCCGAACATACAGGCAGATCGTCGACGCCACCGGACTCGTGGCGTCCTCTGTCGTCGTCCGCGAGACGGACCTCCAGGTCCTTGCGCTTCGCGATCTTTCGGATGAGGCGTTGTGCGTGGTCCAGACACTGCGCTCCGAACTCGATCCTTACGTTGCGGCGTACCCAAGATTCGCCGAGAGCTACGCTCCCGTGCGAGTGACCGCCAGTGCGCCTGAGCTCGTGCAGGCGATGGCCCGGGCAGGCGAGGTCGCCGGGTGTGGACCCATGGCGGCGGTCGCCGGCGCGATCGCCGAGCGCGTAGCACGGCGGCTGGAGTGTCATTCGGCCGAGGTGATCGTCGAGAACGGTGGGGATATCTATCTCATGGGAAGCGTGGCCCGTAGCGTACTGCTCGTCGCAGGTGACTCGCCGTTGTCCGGTCGCGTGGCGATCGCGATCGATGCGGGTTCGTTACCGCTTGCGGTCTGCACATCTTCGGGCAAAGTAGGGCATAGTGTCAGCCTCGGCTCGGCACACGCAGTGACAGTGATCGCGTCCGACGGCGCGCTTGCCGAT
>JAVERH010000083.1:0-9838 GCA_034007245.1 Coriobacteriia bacterium
AACACCTTTGCCGGAACGCCCACGGTCTGCCAGGGTTGCCATCAGGTGGAGCATAAGAACCTACCCCTGTGCGAGCAGTGCCATACTCCTGCCGGATTCGTTCCCGCTGACTTCGATCACGACCAGTACTTCCCGATCACCGGCGGTCACCAGAAACTCGCATGCATCTCGTGCCATCCGCAGGGCATCTACGACGGCACACCGACGGTCTGCACCGGCTGTCACGGAGCGGCGCACGGTGGTCTGACCGCGTGTCAGGACTGTCACACGACCAACGGGTTCGTCCCCTCGACCTTCGACCATGCGACGCGCTTCCAGCTCGTGGGGACGCACGCGAAGGTCCAGTGCGCCTCGTGCCATCCGGCTGACAAGTATGCGAGCAACATCGGCGGAGGTTCGCATGAGTGCGTCGCATGTCACGCGACGCCGCATGGCTCGGGGATCACCGCGTGTGTGTCGTGCCATCAGCCGACGAAGTGGGCAGACATCCTGCTGACCGAGCATCCGGGTGAGATCAAGCTCGGTACGGAGCATGCCGAGCGAGCGTGCACGTTGTGCCATCCCACGCTCAAGTTGATCGACGATGCGCCCAAGCCGTGTCAGGACTGCCATCTGGTCGATGTCCCGCATGTCGGACCTGAGAACTGTATCGACTGCCACCGTCCGACGACATGGTCCGAGGTGCACTTCACGCACCCCGAGATTGGTGTGCACGAAGCGCGTCCGTGGTTGAACAACTACTGCTTGCGCTGCCATCCGGGCCCGGATTACACGAACGTGACCTGCACGAGCTGTCACATCTTCGTGCCGGAGTCGGAGAACCCGACGGCCACCCCGTTCCCGATTCCGGGTATGCTGACGCCGTCTGAGCCTCTGACGGGATCGATCGAGTCCTCGGCAACACTTCCGTAGACAGGGCAGCCCTCCCGTGAACACCGTCGATGAGCGATCCGTTGCTCGCGAGCCTGCTTACCGGTGTGACGGAGTGCAGTAGGAGGCACAGTGCTCGCGCTCGCATTCATCGCGCTACTCAGCTCCGCAGGGACGGCCTACGCGATCGGCTACGCCTTCACAGCCCCCAGGGACGCCTTCTTGCGCTCCAAGCGTGGGATCCTGCTTCTCGTGGTCGCGGGCATCTCGATCGTTTTGTTGCCGCCACAACTCATCGGTGTGGACGCAGCGGTCGGCCCACTAGGCGCGACGCTGGGGAGTACGGTGTCTGCGCTGGCATGGCCGGTCGGACTCGGAAAAGGCGTGTATCTCGGGCTGTGGGTCGTGACGACGCTCCTCGGACTCCTTGGCGGCCTCCGGATATGGGAGCTTGGGACGCGGGAGTGGCGAGGGGGCGCGAATCGGGCGCTCGATGCGTCGGCGGTCAGCCGGGCCTGTAGCCTGCTTCCGATGGCAGATCGCATCGAGGAGGCCCTGGACACGCTTGGCCATGCGGGTCTTGCCAGCAAGGACATCCCACGAATCGCTGTGGAGGTCCGCGAGGTAGGGCGACGGTTCTCGGACAGTCTGCCGCCGTCTGACGGCGAGGTGTATCGGCTCGTCTCGTCGCGGGTCCCAGTGGCGGTTGCGGCTGCGATCACCGGGCTGCTCCTCGAGGGGGCAGGCAGGCGCACGGTCCGAGGGTGAGGCCGGGAGGGTTCGCTTGGGTTCTGCGGTACTTCCTGAGTGCGATCATGTTCGCACCGAAGAGCGGGACTACGAAGGTCCACAGCACCAGCAGATCGAGACACGCCTCACCCGGGTCGGTGGTCCACACAAGGCTACGCCCAGGCACGGGTGTCGAGAAGTACCCATGGCACCTCGCGTATAACGGTGAGGCACGGTATCTTTGGTGTATAGGAGTTGTTCGTTTCTGTATGAACTCTCAGGAGGACACCGATGATCAAGGTAGCTGTATGGGGTACCGGCATGATGGGTCAGGGTCTGCTCGGCTACATTCTCGATCGGCCCCGGCAGATCGAGCTCGTGGGAGCAATCGATGCGGATCCCGCGCGGCAGGGGACGACCGTCGGGGCACTACTCGGCAGGGAGTGTGCCGTGTCGGTGACCGGTGACGTGCAAGCGGTGCTTGCGGCTGCTCCTGATATCGTGTGCATCTGCACCCGTAGCAATCTCGATGAAGTGTCCGATCAGGTGGAGGCGGCGGTTCGTGCAGGGGTCAACGTGCTCTGCACCGCCGAGACGCTGGCGTATCCGTGGGCGAGTGACGCGGACTGGGCCGAACGGTTCGAGCAGCTCGCGGTGGAGCACGACGTTTCGATCCTCGGGACCGGGATCAACCCCGGCTTCATGCTCGACGCGCTGATCGTTGCATGGACGTCGGTATGCCTGCGTGTCGACCGCATCGAGGCACAGCGCATCAACGACCTGTCGCCGTTCGGTCCCACCGTCATGGCAAGTCAGGGCGTGGGTGCGACCGTCGAGGAGTTCGAGCGCGGTATCGCGGACGGCACGATCGTGGGACACATCGGCTTCCCTGAGTCCATCGGTCTTATCGCCGATGCGATCGGCTGGGAGATCGACGAGGTCGTGGAGACGCGCGAGCCGATCGTGTCGAGCGTTCTGCGCGAGACCCCGCACGTGACGGTGAAGCCCGGTGACGTGTGCGGATGTCGTCACATCGGCCGTGGCTATAGCAACGGCGAGCTCAAGATCGAACTCGTGCACCCGCAGCAGATCCATCCGCATCTCGAAGGCGTGGAGACCGGCGACTACATCACCATCATCGGTGACCCTGATATCCGGATGGCCACCAGCCCGGAAGTGCCGGGCGGCAAGGGCACATACGCGTCGACCGGGAACTACATCCCCTTCATCATCGATGCGCCTGCAGGCATTCTGACCGTGACGGATCTTCCAATCCCACGGTTCTGGACGCCGACCGAGTAGACGGTCGCCGGTAGGGTATACCGAGGGCGTACGACAGTGCCGCCTTACGTGGTCCGAGTGAAGGGGTGCGCGATGGCAGAAGCGATACGGTGCGATGTGGGTGACTGGGTGGAGGTCGAGTACGTGCTGCTTTCCGCCGCGGATCGCGCGGCAGGTATCCCTGAGGATACTGCGGCACAGCCGCTACGGGCGTGGGTGAAGGGATTTGCGCTTGCGCCCGGGATGATCGGCGATGAGGTGAGCGTCGAGACCATGAGCGGACGGATCGTCCGCGGGCATCTCTCGGACATCGAGCCCGGCTACACGCATACTTTCGGTGCACCGTCTGTCGAGATCGTCTCTATCGGTCGTGACCTGCGGGCGCGGGTCGCCGCATACCGGTCCAGGGACGGTGAGTGATATGACAGGCCGCTACGAGCAGGTCATGGCCCGCAAGGGCGAGATCATGAAGCGCGCACTCGGCATGGACTATGCACAGTTCGAGCGGAGTCCGATCGCTTTCGACTACGAAGCGATGATGTTCTCACACGGCTACACTCTCGAGCAGATCAGAAGCATCCAGCGCTCGGCAGGTGTCGGCCTCACGCCGCTCCTCGAGCTGCGAAACATCACCGATCTCGTGCGTTCGTATGCGGAGCCGGGTCGCGGCGCACGGATCTTCGTGAAAGACGAGGCGGCGAACATGGCCGGCTCGTTCAAGGACCGGCGCGCATCGATGAGCATCCATGTCGCCATGCAGAACGGTTTCGCCGGCGTGATCGCAGCCACCTCGGGCAACTACGGTGCGGCCGTGGCGAGTCAGGCAGCCCGCGCCGGCCTCAAGTGCATCATATGCCAGGAGACGTTTGACTCCCGGCATATCGGGCAGCCCGAGATCGTCGAGAAGTCGCGCATCTGCGAGGCCTTCGGCGCCGAAGTCGTCCAGATGACGGTCGGACCCGAGCTCTTCTTCCACATGCTCGAACTGCTTGAGGAGACCGGATATCTCTCGGCCTCACTTTATTCGCCGTTCGGTGTTTCGGGTATCGAGTCGCTCGGCGCGGAGCTCGCCGAGGAGATGATCGCGCTCACGGGCGCACCGCCGACGCATGTGGTGGTCACGCATGCAGGTGGCGGAAACACCACAGGAACCGCGCGCGGACTCGAGCGCGTGGGTGCGTATGACACTGTGGTCGTGAGTGCGAGTGTGGACCTGTCGGGCCTCCATATGGCGAGTGATACCGACTTCAATCGCAAGAGCTTCACGACTGGCCATACCGGGTTCGGCGTGCCGTTCGCCACGTGGCCAGATCGTGCCGACGTGCCGCGCAACGCCGCGCGGTCGTTGCGGTACATGGATCGTTATCTCACGGTCACACAAGGTGAGGTCTTCTATGTGACCGAAGCACTCTCCAAGCTCGAAGGACTCGAGCGTGGGCCGAGTGGTAATACGGCTATGGCGGCTGCGCTCTCACTTGCGCGCGAGCTGCCTTCTGACGCTACGGTGGTGGTACAAGAGACGGAGTACACCGGAGCAGGCAAGCACCACTGGTCGCAACTAGCCTTCGCGCGGGCGCAGGGTATCGAGGTGCGCGCGGGCGATCCGGCCGAGAGCGTGCCGGGTAAGTCGATCGTGATACCCGAGCGGCCCGAGCAGATCCGGGCGCACGACGTCGACCTGATCAGGCTGCGCCGTTCCTACATCCGCAACGCGCTCAATCACGCGCCCGAGGGCTACAGCACGACGCCTGAAGACGTCATCTTCCTGGCCGAGGACACCAACACGACTCCCTCGGCGGTAGAGGAGGTCATCGCTGAGTTGCGTGCCGTGTGACCGGGACCAGAGCGGCAGGCGGGCGGTGGGGTGTTCGTCTGACGCTGAGATTGATGTGCTTGCATCGACGAGCGAGCCGGTGGCTGCTGCGAAGACCGGATGGGAGCTCGTCGAAGAGAAGTGCACCGTAGCTCATCCGCTGAAGACCTTCGATGAAACGTAGCGTGCAGTTATCTTCGAGCATCTTGTGATCGGGGGGCTCTCAGGGATGGCTTCCATGTTCGTGGTGACACGAACGGAGCGGTCACGCCCCTAGAAGAACCACGCACCGGCTGCGTTGAACCCGTAGCCGATGATGAGGATACCGGTCACGACGAGTGCGAAGAAGGTAGCCAGAAGCGGCGTCTTGACGACCTTCTTGAGCATGACGAGCGAGGGCAGTGAGAGCGCGGTCACGGCCATCATGAACGCGAGGACCGTGCCGAGTCCGACGCCCTTACCGACGAGCGCCTCGGCGATCGGGAGTGTCCCGAAGATGTCGGCATACATCGGTACACCGATGGCGGTCGCGAGCACGACGGAGAACGGATTGCGGTCGCCGAGGACAGCGGCGACCCACGACTCGGGGATCCAGCCGTGGATCGTCGCGCCTATAGCGACGCCGGCGAGCACGTAGAGCCATACGCGCTTGATGATGTCGAGCACGGCCTCCCATGCGAACGAGATGCGATCACGGGTGGTCTGCTCGGGCAGGTCCGCATCGGCCAGGTGCGAACCGTAGACGAACGGTTCGACGAACCGCTCCATCTTAAGCGCGCTGATGACGGTGCCGCCGACGACCGCGAGTACCAGTCCGACCACGACGTATGCGAGTGCGATCTTCCAGTTGAAGACGCTTGCGAGCAGGAGCACCGAGGCGAGGTCGACGAGCGGGGAGGAGATAAGGAAGGAGAACGTCACGCCTACAGGGAGGCCGGCCGAGGTGAATCCGATGAAGAGCGGGATCGACGAGCACGAGCAGAACGGCGTCACCGTGCCGAGCAGGGCGCCTAAGACGTTGCCGCCGATGCCGTTGAAGCGGCCGAGGATCTTCTTTGTGCGTTCCGGTGGGAAGTAGCTCTGTATATACGAGATCGCGAAGATAAGCGCCGAGAGCAGGATGAATATCTTCACGACGTCGTAGATGAAGAACTGCACGCTCGCGCCCAGCTGTTCGTCCAGTGGGAACTTGAGCACGCTCTCGACGAACCACCCTACGGAGTCGTTCAGCCAGAGCATCTTCAGCAGCTGGTCGTTCATCCAGCCGAACACGTTCGCGATGGCGGTCATCGATATCCTCTTTCGGCTTGTGCGAGGCGTGGGTACGCCGTATGATTCGATAGCTATCGAAGTATAGGCATGCGTTTGATACTTGTCGAGTCGGAAGGGCCGAATGTGGATAGTCGCTGTGACTGCTGTGAAGACACGCGCGCCGTCATCCTTGTGACCGGGTCGGGGTGCGGTTGAGGCGGCGGTCTGATGTGCGATCCCGGTCCGGAGGTCGTGTTCGTGGGTCCCGAAGGCTCTGCTTGAGACATGCCGACGGCGTGGCGTGTTCACGTCATCGAGGCGGCGCTCAGGGCCGAGGGTATTGATCTACCGGTGTCGGACTGCGATGTCTCGGTGCTTCCCGCTCCGGAACGCAGGCGGGTGGTGGATGTTCTCATCGCCGAGCAGGCGTCTTTTCCTATGGTGATGGTAGGCGATGATGTGGTGTGTCACGCGGAGCTCGATCTCGATGCTATCGTGCGTGCTGCGCGGGAAGGATCCCCCGATGACGGTTGCTGCTGATCGACTCACCGAGAAACAGCTCGATGCCGCGCTCAAAGCGCTCGCCTCTGCGCAACGTCGCGAGATCGTGCGGTTCCTCATCGTCCGGTCGTCCGATGCGGAGAAGAGCTGTTGTGCGGCTGATGAGGTGTGCGCATGCAAGTTGTCCGAGCATCTGGGACTGGCGGCCTCGACGATCTCGCATCACATGGCGGCACTGAGGGATGCGGGTCTCGTCACGGCGCGTAGGGATGGGACGTGGGTGTACTACACGGTGCAGCGCGGCGTGCTCGCGGCCGTGGCTACTGCGATTGAAGGACTCTAGGGGCCGCACGGCCCGAAAGGCAGGTACTGCTCGATGGAGATCAAGATACTCGGCACAGGATGCGCCAAGTGCAAGCAACTGGAGAAGACCGTTCGTACGGCAGTCGACGAGATGGGCCTCGATGCGACGGTCGAAAAGGTGACCGAGCTCGCCGACATCATGTCGTACGGGATCATGTCGACGCCCGGGCTCGTGATCGACGGCGAGATCCGTGTGGCTGGTCGGCTTCCCAAGTTGGATGAGGTCAAGTCACTACTAGGGCGTGCGGGTGCCTAGCGAGTCTGGAACGCGGACACTGACCGGTGTGCTCGTGGCGCTTGCGGTGTTCCTCGCGGTCGCTGTCGTGGTGATCGTGAGCGGTGGTTCCGGCCCGGATACCACGGCCCCGGTCAATGTGGATCCGGCGCTGGTGCTGGATACCGCGCTTGCCGACGGCATGCCCGTGTATGTTCTCGTTCGTTCGGAGACTTGAGCCTCATGCCTGGAGATCGCGGCGGTCGCCGCAGAGGTCATCCCTGGCTACAAGGGAAAGGTCGCGTTCGTGGATGCACTTACGAGCAGTCCGGCAGCCACGCCGGTGCTCCGGCGCTACTCGACACAGTACATTCCGACATCGATCTTCGTGAACGGTGAAGGTGAGGTGGCCGGGGTCTTCGTGGGTCCGCTGACAGAAGCGCAGATGCGAGAGAAGCTGGATTCACTTCTGTAGCACTGTGCTCTCCCCATTAGCACCGTTTCGCTTGCGAGTGTTCGCTAGACAGGTATTCTTGCATGAGATGGTACTAGGATTGTATATCCGGTGGCAGTGAGGAGCTCGCATGGCACGCGAGGACACATTTGCTGAGGCAAGGAAGCATCTCGAAGGCCTGAGTAGTGCGGATCTGGAGGCGCGCTTTTGGAGTCTCGCGCAGCGCTGCGTCGATCCTATGGTAGAGCTTGCACGAACCCATACTTCGCCGTCGATAGAACGAAGCGTCCTCATGCGGATGGGCCTCGACTCGGTGATGAGCAAGACGGTCGTAGCCGAGTGCGAGACGCGTGCACTGCTCGGCCATGGTGCGGGGCATGTGCTCCTGCTTGCGATGCAGGCGTGGGATGCTGACGCCCCGGCTGCCGCAAGGCGTCTTGCCGACGGAGAAGGATGGGAGCTCGCTGAGGAGAAGTGGGGTGGCGCGCTATGAGCGAGCAGTATCCCCGCTTCGGCCGTCCGCTTGCCGACCCGCAGCTCGACCCGTCCGAGAAGCTCGATGTGACGGCACTGCTCCATGGCCTTGCGGACTATCGGCCCCGGCGCAGTGGCTGGAGCTGGCGTCGGCAGGTACCAGACCTCACGGCATACGAGTTCACCTACCGCGAGGCGGCCGAGTCGCTGAAGCGCGGCGTCCCGCTTCCGGCTGCTCATTACTTTGAGAACATCGATCCACAGCCCGACTGTGTGATCACTACCGAGATCGCCTCGGGTCGGCCTGAGGACGATATCCGGCGTATGCGTATGGCCGCCTGGCACGGTGCCGACCACATCATGGTCATTCGTACTGCGGGGCAGAGTCACATGGACGGGCTTATCGAGGGTACGCCGGAGGGCGTCGGTGGGATCGCGGTCACCCGCAAGCAGGTGCGTCTCTCGCGTCGAGCGCTCGATCTTATCGAGGACGAGGTGGGCCGCCCGATCAACTTCCACAGCTACGTGAGCGGCGTTGCCGGTCCCGAGATCGCGGTGATGTTCGCCGAGGAGGGGGTGAACGGCGCGCACCAGGACCCGCAGTACAACGTGCTCTACCGCAACATCAACATGTACCGGAGCTTTGTGGACGCGGCCGTGGCCAAGCACATCATGGCTGCCGCGGGCATCCTGCAGATCGATGGAGCGCACAACGCGAACGCCACGGCGGCCAAGGCATGGAAGGTCATGCCCGAGCTTCTCGTACAGCACGCCATCAACTGCGCCTTCTCGGAGTCGGTGGGCATGCCGGCCGAGTTGATCGCGCTCTCTACGGTGCCGCCGGATGCAGCACCCGCCCCCTGCATGCGGATGGACCTGCCGTATGCGGTCGCACTCCGCGATCTCTTCGGGCAGTACAAGATGCGCGCCCAGCAGAATACCCGCTACATGGAGAGTGATGCGCGCGACGCGACGGTCAGCCATGTGATGAACCTTGTTATCTCACGGCTGACCTCGGCAGACATACAATCGACGATCACGCCCGACGAGGGGCGCAACGTGCCGTGGCACTATAACAACATCGCAGCGGTCGATACGGCCAAGCAGTCGCTGCTCGGTATGGACGGGCTGCGCGAGATGGTGAAGGTCGATCGTGAGGCGCCAGAACTCAAGGCACGTGTGCGCGAGATCAAGGAGCGAGCGGTGCTCTTCCTTGAGGCGATGCTGGTCGACGGCGGCTACTTCGCGGGCGTCGAGGATGCGTACTTCGTGGACTCGGGGGAGTACCCGGAGACGCATGACGACGGTATCGCTCGCGACAGTCAGGGCGGGGTCGCGGCTGGTTCGATCGTGCCGCGTGCAAACGACTACCTGGCTCCGGTATGCCATCACTTCGGCGAGAACCACCTTGAGCTGCTCGAAGAGTATGGTGCGCCGGTCGGGGCGACTGCATGCACGCTTATCGGCGGATGCACGTTCTGCGACGAGACGAAGATCCCGTTCATCGACGAGCTCGACCCCGAAGATAACGCCGCCACGCGGCTTATGCAGACTGCAGATGCCCGCGCCAGGGACCTCATCACGCCCGAGGTGGAATGGGCAGGCGACGGTATCGTAGCTGTGACGATGTTCCTCCCGGCAGCCGAGGCCGTGGCCGAGGCGGCAGCGCTCGAGCTCGGGCGTGCGATGAACCTCACCGACTGCGAGATCATCCACAAACGGGTCATGCACCCGGCAGAGGGTACGCTCATCGAGCTCAAGGGTCGGCTGGACGTCGCTATCGACCCTGCGACGCTCGTCATCCCCGAGCCACCCGAGGTGCTCACCGACGAAGAGATCCGCGACTTCGTGCATGAGCGGAACCTTCGGTGTATCGCGGCGACAGTCG
>JAVERH010000084.1:0-9827 GCA_034007245.1 Coriobacteriia bacterium
TCAGCCAGGGCAACAGAGACGACGAAGAGCGCGGATGACGAAAGTGCCTTTGCCGAGAGGTTTCTTTCGATCGGGGCTGAGGAGCTTGCCGATGGCGAGCTTCAGCGGGCTGCCACGAAGACGTTCGACAAGAGGGTGTCGTCCAGGGTGAAGGTAGCCGTCGGATCGGCGTTGGTGCTTGTATTCTTCGTGTCGTTCATGTTGGGGCGGTATCCGGTGACCCCTCTTGAGCTGGTGCAGACCATCTGGCAGCATTTCACGGATCCCTCGCTCATCCTGGACCCCAAGCTCGAGACGGTCATATTCAACCTGCGCTTGCCGCGTATCTGCTTGGTCATGCTGTCGGGAGCCGCTCTTGCGGTCGCCGGGGCTTCCTACCAGGGTATGTTCAAGAATCCGCTCGTCTCACCGGACATCCTGGGCGCGTCCGCCGGAGCCAGTATGGGCGCATGTCTCGCGCTCCTGCTCGATATGCCTAGCGGCATGGTGCAGCTCTTCGCGTTCTGTGGTGGTATGACCGCAGTAGGCATGGCGGTTTGGTTCAATCGGACGGCTAGAGCCGATCCCATACTGGGACTCGTGCTTGGCGGCATACTGGTCTCGACGCTTTTTGGAAGTGGCACGGCACTCATCAAGTTCGCTGCCGATGCCGATGACAAGCTTCCCGCTATCACCTTCTGGCTTATGGGGAGTTTCGCCTCGGTGAACCAACGTGATCTACTTCTCGCGCTGCTGCCGATACTACTGGGGTTCGCGTTGCTGCTCCTGGAGAGCTGGAAGCTCAATGTGCTTTCTTTCGGTGACGAGGAGGCACGGTCGATGGGCGTGAACACACGCGTTACACGCCTGATCGTGGTCTTCGCTTCCACGCTCATCACATCTACCGTGGTGGCCGTGGCGGGGATCGTCGGCTGGATCGGGCTGGTCATCCCACACTTCGCGCGCGCTATCGTGGGTCCCAACTATCGCGTTCTGCTCCCCACCTCGATGGTGTTGGGAGCAAGCTATCTGCTCGTCGTGGACGATATCGCTCGCCTTATCGCCTCGGTCGAGATTCCCGTGGGTATTCTCACCTCTATACTGGGTGTGCCGCTCTTCGTTGTGATCTTCAGGCACAACATGAGGGGGTGGCGATGATGCTCGACGTGTGCGATCTCCGGTGCGGTTACGGGAAGACCGAGGTCATCCATGGCGCATCTCTTACAGTCGAGCGTGGTGAGTTCGTCTGTGTCATCGGGGCCAACGGTTGTGGCAAGACCACCTTGCTGAAGGCTCTGCTGGGTGTGCTGAAGCCCACGGGCGGAAGCATCACCATCGACGGCAAGGACGTTACGACAATGCATGAGAAGGAGGTAGCGCGGCATCTTGCGTACATTCCTCAGGCGCACATACCACCATTTCCGTTCACCGTGGCAGATATGGTGTTGTTGGGACGGACGCCCTACATAAACCGTCTCTCGGTGGTCTCGGACCGTGACCGGATGGTGGCCTACCGTGCCCTTCGACTGCTATCCATCGAACACCTGGGTAGCCGCATCTATACGCAGCTTTCCGGGGGGCAGGAACAGCTGGTCCTGATCGCACGCGCACTGGCTCAGGAGCCCGACATACTCATCATGGACGAACCGACAGCAAGCCTCGACTTTGGCAACCAGCAAATGGTGCTTTCACGCATGAGCGCACTTGCGGCGATGGGCATGAGTTTGCTCATGGTCACCCATAGTCCGGACCATGCGCTTCTCTGTGCAGACCGGGTCTTGGTCATGGACGAAGGCGAGATCGTCGGAGATGGCCCGCCTGAAGAGGTGATCACCTCTGAGTCGTTATGCCGCATATACAAGAGCAATGCCAGGGTACTCGATGTCGAAGTCGCACCCGGTCAGCGCGCCAGTGTTTGTGTGCCGCTTATCTGATGGACACGAGGTATGTAGTTCTCGAGAGGTAGGGTTTCATGGAGCATATGTTGTCGAAAGGGAGTTTCTTGGAAGCAGTCGGCAGCATGCATACAGTGCACGCAGTGGATCGTCGCAGTTTCTGCCGTTGGCTCGGCACAGGTCTTCTTGTCACGCTTGCAACACCGGTGCTCACCGGCTGTGAGAGTGTCGATGAGTTCTTTACCGGCGAGCGCACTATTGTGGACGCTGCCGGTCGAGAGCTGGTCATCCCCTCTGTCGGACACCTTGAACGCATCTACTTCACGGATCCCGTGGGCCAGGTCTGGTGTTTCACACTTGCGCCTGACTTGCTTGTCGGCACGAGCATGCAGTTCACCGATGAGGAACTCGCCTATCTGCCCGAGGGTACGGCCGATCTACCGTATCTCGGCGGTTTCCTGGGCGGCGCCGAGATCGATCGTGAGGCACTGTTAGCCGAGGGTGTGCAGGTGGTCTTCCTGGTCACCGGCGCGGAGATCACCGAGGCGAACGTGTCCGAGGTCGAGCGACTACAGAAGCAGGTGAACATACCCGTCGTGATGGTCGATGGCTCATTCGACAACGTATCGAGCGCCTTTCGTCTGCTGGGCGAGGTCCTCGGCAAGGAGGAGCGTGCCGAGGAGCTTGTGAGCTACTGCGAGAAGGTCATCACAGAAGTCACTGCGGCCGTGGCTACGGTTCCTGAAGACAGACATGTGAAGCTCTACTACGCAGAAGGTCCAGAAGGCCTGCAGACTGAGCCGGACGTTTCCGAACATGCGCTTGCTTTCCAGATTGCAGGGGCCACCAACGTCGCCACCATAGAGCACATAAAAGGGGCTGGCATGTCGAACGTCTCGCTTGAGCAGGTGCTCGCGTGGGATCCGGAGGTCATCATCGCCTGGGACGATGTCGTAAGAGGCGGAGCAGCTGAAGACATCCGTACCAACCCTGACTGGGCGACGCTAGCCGCAGTAAAGACCGGCCGCGTCTACACGATGCCCAACATACCGTATGCGTGGTGTGACCGCCCACGGGGGATCAACCGCCTCATCGGTATCCAGTGGGTAGCCAACATGCTCTATCCGGATGCCTATGACGTAGACATGGTCGAAGAAGTAAAGGCGTTCTATTCGGGGTTCTATCGGGTGGATATCACTGACGATGAGGCCAAGCGATTCTTGGGCAACAGCTATCCGCCCTATGGGACGTGATGGCGGAGTCTACTGACTGCAGTACTCTGATAGAGACCATGCGAGTGATGAGAGGTCTCCGATGAGCCTGAGTGGCCGCCTTCAAGAGATGATCGAATACTTCGCCGCCAGATTCGCGATCCCCCGGATAGCGGGCGTGTTCCTTCCTTCGCTCCACGACGACGG
Source organism: Coriobacteriia bacterium (assembly GCA_034007245.1). Taxonomy (GTDB): domain Bacteria; phylum Actinomycetota; class Coriobacteriia; order Anaerosomatales; family Anaerosomataceae; genus Anaerosoma. Next base: position 3,293 of record JAVERH010000084.1, read on the forward strand.
TCAGCCGGGCGATGAGCAGTTCATGGCGTTGTTCCTCGAGGGCGGCGCGACGGGGATCAGCTTCGTCATGATTCCGCCCGAGGCTGCCGGGGACTACAGGGCGCTGTCCTCTGAGAGCCTCGTAGGGAGGGCGCCGCAGGAGTTGGCGCGCGCGTTCGGCGGTGACGACCCCATCGCACAGATGCTCGGCATGGCGTCGATCAACGCGATTTGCCAGCACGTCATGAACGAGACCGGATATCAGCCCGATGTCATGACCGACTCGCTGGGGCTTCTTGCGATGGAGAAGGGGGACGAAGTCGGCATGGTCGGCCTGTTCTCGGGTCTTGTGGCGTCCATCCAGGAGACCGGCGCCGAGCTCGTCATCATCGAGATGGATGAGCGCTTGATCGCCGAGAACCAGGCGCTGCCTATCACTGCCGATACCGCACAACTGGGCGCGTGCAACAAGGTCCTGGTGACGGGCACCACCGTGCTGAACAACACACTGGAGAACGTCCTTGCCCACTGTGCGCCCGATGCTCTCGTGTCGGTCGTCGGCCCGACGGTCGGGTACTTCCCCGACCCGCTCTTTGCGTGTGGCGTGGATATCGTGGGCGGTCGTGTGGTCACGGACAGTGAGGCGTTCTTGCAGAGACTCACACGCCGGGAGCGCCTGACGGGCACAACGCAGAGGACCTGCTTCCAGAAGGCGACCTACCAGGGCTTCAAGTAGTCCGGCGGTTCCTTATTTGTCGCCGCCGTTGTCTGGCTCCGGCCCAAAGCGCTGGCCCCGGTCCACCGCGTCTATCGTGGCCATCTCCGTATCGGTGAGTCTGAAGTCGAAGACGCTGGCGTTCTCGGCGATGCGCTCGCAGTGTACGGACTTGGGGATGGCGACCACACCGTGCTGCAGTAGCCAGCGGATCGCCACCTGTGCCGGGCTCCGGTCGTGTTGCCTGGCGATCTCCACGAGCACTGGTTCCTCGACCGCATGGCCTCGCATGATCGGTGCCCACGCCTGCACCACGACGTCGTGCGCCTGGCAGTACTCCCGGAGCGACGGCTGCTGGAGCCAGGGGTGCATCTCGTACTGGTCGACCATCGGGGCGATCTCGGCCGTTGTGAGCAGCGCTTCGAGGTGGTGTTCGAGGTGATTGCACACACCGATGGCACGTACAGCGCCGTCGGTATACAGGTGCTCGATCGCACGCCACGTCTCGGGGGTCTCAGGGCGTGGCCAGTGGACGAGATACAAGTCGAGATAGTCGGTGCCGAGGCGTTGAAGACTGCGCGAGAACGCTGCGAGTGTGCTCTCATATCCCTGCTCATCGTTCCAGACCTTGCTCGTCAGGAACACGTCCTCGCGGGACACGCTACTGTCTGCGATCGCCCGTCCGATACCGGCCTCGTTGCCGTACAGCGACGCGGTGTCGATGCTCCGATAGCCCAGCTCGAGTGCTGCACTCACCGCGCCCTCGACGTCGCCGCCCTCTGTCGACTTGTAGGTGCCCAGGCCTATCCGAGGCATCTCCACGCCGTTTACGAGCCTGACGGTACTGTTGAGTCCAGTGAGCATGTCGCTACCTCCGCGCTCGACCGCCAGTTCCGACGATCAGTTGTCGTTAGGGAGCGGATCATCGTTGGGCAGCTTGCCGACCTCGATCTCGATGACGTCTCCGCGCTTGGCCGATGCATCGGGAATGGGGAACTGGTTGATGACGATCCCCTCATCGGGGCTCGTCACGTAGACGACCTTGGGCTCGAGGCCGGCATTCGTGATCAGCTTCTTGGCGTCCGACTCCTTCTCGCCACGTACGTCTGGGACAGTGATGACTTCAGGGCCCTTGGAGATCTCGAGAGCGACGCTGCTGCCGGCTTCGAGCAGGACGTCGGCGTCGGGCTTCTGGGAGATGACGCTCCCTTTGGTCACACTGTCGCTGAACGCTTCTGTCGTGGTCACCTTGAGGTGAAGGTCTTCGAGTTGGGCCTGCGCCTTGGCAAGTGAGAGACCCGTGACGTCGGGGATCTTGACCTGCTCAACGCCCATGGAGACGTAGAGCACCACGGACGTACCCTTGGGTACAGCCGCGCCGGCAGCCGGCTCGGTGCGAATCACCAGGCCCTTTGCTACGGTGCCACTGTTTTCATCGATGGTCCGGTCGTAGTCGAGCTCATCGGACGATTTGAGTGCATCGATCGCATCGGCTTCCTGGTACTCGGTGAGGTCGGGTATCACCACCTGGGCGATGCCCAGGCTCACGACGATATTGATCGCCGTGCCCTCCTCGACCTCGTCGCCGGCTTCCGGGTCCTGGCTGATGATGAGGCCTGGTTCGATAGTATCGTGATTCTCCAGTCCCACGACGCCGAGTGTGAGTCCGTCGGCTTCAAGCTCGGTCCTGGCCTGATCCTCGGTGAGGCCGGCAAGTGTCGGCACCACGATGCCCCGGCCGCCGAACGCACCGAGCGCATACGCCGCACTGAGTCCCACGACGAGTAGCGCGACTGCAAGGGCGACCCATGCCCAGGCTTTGTTTCGCCGCTCAGGCATCGGCTGCACCTGGGGGGCGCCGATCGGCCGGGAGCTCGCGGAGCGCTCAACGGCAGGGAGCACGCTCGTGCGGTCGGACGCTGCGGCACCAGCATAGATGCCGCCGCTCGGTACCTCGCCGTTCATCGCACGTTTGAGGTCGTCACGCATCTCGGCTGCCGAGTCGTAGCGTTCGGCGGGATTCTTACGCATCGCGCGAAGGATGACCGCTTCGAGTGCCGGCGGGATCGAAGCGCGTATCTGCCGGGGTGGCAGTGGCTCGTCGTTGACCTGCTTAAGCGCGGTCGCCACCGGCGTGTCTGCATCGAACGGCGGTCTGCCGGTCACTAGTTCGTAGAGGGTGACGCCGAGGGAGTAGAGGTCGGAGGCGGGGGAGAGCTGCTTGCCCTGTGCCTGCTCCGGGCTGATGTACTGTGCTGTCCCGAGGACCGAGCCGGTCTGCGTCATGGTGGTGTTACCAGCGCGCGCGATACCGAAGTCCATCACCTTGATGGTGCCGTCAGGCGCGAGGACCACGTTGTGCGGTTTGATGTCCCGGTGGATGATGTCGTATCCATGCGCCACCGCGAGCGCGCTGCATATCTGCGCCGCATACTCGGCGGCCTTACGCGGATCGAGCGGCCCCTCCTGGGCCACGAGCGACTTGAGGTCCGTGCCCTTCACGTACTCCATGACGATGTAATACGTGTCGCCGTCGCGACCCCAGTCGTAGATGTTGACGATGCTGGGGTGCGAGAGGTTCGCAGCAGCCTGCGCCTCCTGGCGGAAGCGGGCGACGAACGTCGGGTCGGATGCATAGCGAGGATGAAGCACCTTGACCGCAACGGTCCGCCCCAGCACCTCATCGACGGCCTTGAACACGTCGGCCATGCCACCGGAGCCGATTTTCTCTATGGCCCTGTATCTGCGTCCGAAAACGACATCTTCCACGGATAGACCGCCCTCTCCTACATTTCATGAGGCGCAAAAGCGCCGCTTCATTCTACCGTATGGACACTGCCGTCGCAGCGGGTGTCACTGTGCGACTCGAAGTGCTGCCTCAAGTACGCCTCGTGCCGCTGGCGCAGCGACGCTCCCACCCACTCCTGAGTTCTCCAGAACGATGGCGACAGCCACCCGAGGCTGCTCGGCCGGAGCGAACGCCACGAACCATGCGTGCGTCTCCACCGACTTACCCGCCTCGGCCGTACCCGTCTTACCGGCGACGCTCACACCCGGGATGGCAGCTCTGCCACCCGATCCGGACTTCACGACGCCGACCATAGCATCTGTGACCGCGCTTGCCGTCACGGGGTCGAGCGCTGTCGTCCATGTACGCGGAGTGGTGCTCGTGATCATGCGCCCCGAGCGATCGGTGATCGCGCTGATGAGGTAGGGGCGCATGACGACACCGTCGTTGGCGATACCGGCTGTGATCAGCGCCATCTGCAGTGGCGTGACCTGTGGGCCTGCCGGGCTGTCGTGCTCGCCCACCGGCTGGCCGACGCCGGCCCACGCGGTCTCCCACACGGTCATCTCGGCAGGGTCGGGCATGAGCGAGACCGTCACCGGCAGGTCGAACGGGACCCGGGAACCCATGCCGAACTCCTCGCACTGGCCCACGAGCGCGTCTGCCCCCACGTCGCGTGCGAGCTGACCGAAGACCGTGTTGACCGAGCTGGCGGTGGCCTTTCGCAGGTCGATGGCCCCGTATGCGCTCCCGCCGTAGTTGGTGACCGGCGCTCCGCCGATATCCAGACGCGCCGGGCCGGTATACGTGGTCTCGAGTGAGGCAGTGCCGCTCTGGATCGCCGCCGACAGGGTCACGATCTTAAACGTCGAGCCCGGCGGGTAGAGGCTGCCAGCCGCACGGTCGAGCAGCGGAGCAGCCCCGTCGTCGCCCGAGAGCACGTCCCATGTCTCGTCGATCATCGCAGGGTCGTACCCGGGGTTCGATGCGTAGGCGAGCACGGCGCCCGTCGACGGGTCGATAGCGACACATGCGCCGCGGCTGTTTCCGAGCGCCTTCTCGGCAGCCGCCTGTATGCGGGAGTCGATCGTGAGGCGGACATCGTTGCCGGGGACCGGTGTCCCCGCAGCCGCCTCGATCATGTCTCCGATATTGGCGAAGTCGCGCTTGCCGGCAAGCGCCTCGTTGGCCGCTGCCTCGATGCCCGCACGACCGTACCGCGGGCTGTGGTAGCCGATCACATGGGCCGCGCGGGTGCCCTGCGGGTACCGGCGCGTGTACGTCTTGCCGTCTTGTACTGACTCGGCGAGTACCACTCCGTCCGCGGTGATGATCGCGCCTCGTTCCTGCCGCATCTCGGCGGTCAGTCCGCGCGTGTTGGCGGGGTTGGCGGCCAGGCGGCTCGCCGCGATCGTCTGTATGTACGTGAGGTTCGTGATGAGCGCCACGGTGAGTATCGCGATCATCACACCGACACCGGTGAGGCGCCGGGTGAGCGCGAACCTGCCGAGCAGCCCCGTGCCGCCCGAGACCTGGATCTCCGTGGCGCGGCCGGTCCCGGCGTCACCGGCACGCATGAGCAGGCCGAGCAGGATGAAGTTGGAGAGCAGTGAGCTGCCGCCGTAGCTCACGAACGGGAGTGTGATGCCGGTGAGCGGGATGAGGCGCGTGACGCCGCCGATGATGACGAACGACTGCAGACCGATGATGGCGACCAGCCCGGTCGCCGTGATCGCTGCCATGTCCGAGCGGGCCCGGGCAGCGGTGGCCAGGCCGCGGAGGCAGAACACCAAAAAGGCGATGATGATCGCTGCACCGCCGAGCAGGCCGAGTTCCTCGCCGATGGCGGTGAAGATGAAGTCGGTCTCCACGAACGGGATGCGGCTGGGCAGCCCGCGACCGAGGCCGAGGCCGATCATGCGGCCATCGGCGAGTGCGAAGAGCGACTGCACCAGTTGGTAACCTCGCCCTGTGGCGTCCGCGAACGGGTCGATCCAGATCGCGACGCGCTGCTGTACATGACCGAACACCATGTACGCCGCAACCGCGCCCACCCCGAAGAGCCCAAGCCCGGTGAGCACGTACGTGGGGCGACCGGTGGCGGCGTAGAGCATCACGAGGAAGGTGCCGTAGAACAGCAGGCTCGAGCCGAGGTCCTTCTCGGCTACGAGGACGATGAGGCTCGCCGCCCACATGAGCAGAAGTGGGCCCAGATGTCGCACAGGAGGCAGCCAGACCCCGAGCGTGCGCTTCGTGGAGACCGACAGCACCTCCCGTTTCTCGGCAAGGTACGCGCCGAGGAAGACCACGAGGAGGATCTTTGCCACCTCGGCAGGCTGGAACGAGAAGCCTGCGAAGCGTAGCCAGAGCTTGGCGCCGTTCACCTCCACGCCGATGAGGGCGGGGAGTACGAGCAGCACGATGCCGACGAGCGCGACCGTGTACTTGTATCGGCCTAACCGCTCGAGCGATGGTACGAACATGAGTGTCGCCACGAGAGCGACGATTCCCGCAAGCACCCACAACATCTGGCTTGCCGCGAGCTCCGGGTCGAGCCGGGTGATCATCGCCAGGCCGACTCCGGTGAGGAGGAAGACGACGGGCATCAGCACCGGGTCGGCACCTCTGGCAAGGAAGCGGGCCGCCACGTGCGCGATCATGAAGCAGCCGAAGAGTCCGATGGGTACCAGCAGCTCGGACAGGCCTACGTCTCCACCCTGTGCACCGTGTACGAGCACAAACAACAGGATGACTGCCGGCGCAGCGGCCAGCAGCAGGAGTAGCTCGGTATGACGTCTGCTTCGCATCGGCTGCCTAAGGTGTCGGCGACGGCGAGGTCTCGGCTGCGCGGAGGCGGTATGTCTCTACCAGGGCCGTCGCCTCGATGAGTCCGTCTACCTGGATGCCCTGGCCGAGGCGTGCCGCTGTGATGGGGTCGAGCGCGTCCACGGGAATGGTGGTGAGATTCGATCGCTCGCTGAGCGTGAGCCCTGCAAAGGTCCCGGGGACACCCTCGTAGACGGTCACGTAGCCACCTTCATCGATCAGATACG
>JAVERH010000085.1:0-9768 GCA_034007245.1 Coriobacteriia bacterium
GATAGCGACCCTGCGGCGTAAGCGTGACCCAGCGCTCGCTGTTCTCGGCGAAACCGCCCGCAAGCTTCATGAACGCCATCTCGACAGGGAGTCCACGTTCAATCGAGACACCGAAGTCGCGCTTGAACTTCTCTTTGTCGAGCCTGAGACCGAAGAGCTCCGTCACGAATCGATAACGCATGCGACCACGCTTGCTGTAGGGCTTACCCGCCTTTGCGACCGCCGTCCGACCTTCATCGATACGCGTGCGGTAGTCATCAAGCGAGAATGTGTTGTTGTAGATGCGACCGCCCAGGTACGACATCGCGCCAGAACCAAGACCCATGTACTCTTCGTAGTCGACGATATACTCATCGATCATTCCGCCCTTCTCCCGCGAGAACGTCCACGCGGACGCTGGCTCGAAGTCAGGCGCAAGGCCATCGACCACGATGCGGTAGTACTCGGCCTCGCGACCGTAGTCCATGGTGCCGATAGTCCGGGCAAGCTCACGACGGTTCTTCGGTGAAGCCATGAGCGGGTAGAACGTCGTCTGATTGGCGCCGGTCAATTTCACTCTGGCAACATCGCTCTCGAGCATCGCACTCGTCTGGCTCGGGAAGTTGAACATCATATCCACGTTAAGCGAGTGGAACTTTCCTGCCGCATAGCTCACACGGTCGAATATCACATCGGCACACCCGTACTTGTCGTACCGCGCCATCTGCTGCAGCAGCGTGTCGTCGAAGCTCTGGACACCGATGCTGAACCGCTGCACACGGTCTTTCAGCGCGTCGATCAGTTCATCGTTGATATGGTTGGGGCTCGACTCGGTGGAAACATCATCGATGCCGGGATAGAGCGACTTGGCAAGATCGATCGTCTCGCACAACTCGTCGAGCAGGATTGTAGGAGTGCCGCCGCCTATATACAGCGCACCGAAGTCATAGCCACGCTCGGCCGAACGCTCGAGCTCCGTGCGCAACGACCGGAAGTATGCACGTGCACGATCCTCGCCATACAAGAAGCGGTTGAAGCTACAGTACGGGCAGAGGCGCTCGCAGAACGGGATATGCAGATAGAGGGAGTATGCACGCCCGGGCTCGGGATCGGGCAGCTGCGTGATCTCCACCGGAGCCTGACCCATATAGCCACGGTTGAGCACCCGGAGAACTCCGGTCAGCGCGCGTTCGGAAAGCATGAAAGGCACGTCCTTATCTTGCCAACGACGACCAGACGCCGTGTGGCGTCCATCGTTCTTGTATACGACGCCTTGCAGTCCATACCTGCAAGATTCGCGCCGTGATGCGACGTACGGGCGCGCAGCGGCAGGTGCCAACATCGCGTCCGCCGATCGCTGACGTACGCGGGACCTGCCGGGGCCCTGATGAAACGGCCCCGATGAGAACACCGGGGCCGCCGATCATCGTGCTGGTGCGGGTGAAAGGAGTTGAACCTTCACGGGGTTGCCCCCACATGGACCTGAACCATGCGCGTCTGCCATTCCGCCACACCCGCGTGTGGTGCGTCTGAGGATATTACCACAGGGGCGGAACAGCGAGAACTCTTGGATTTCAGAGTGTTCATGACCTCTGCGGGCTGTTCAGATTCCTGAGTGCGCTACCTGATGCCTTCTTGACCACAGGTTCACCCCACTGCATCCCTCGTGCGATGAAACCCCGATCAAGACAGTGAGATAACCGGCTGCACGATGATCGGCCAGAGCATGATCAACGTGAACCACGGAGCGTTCAAGCGACTTCCCAGCATCACCGGATCGATGCTCCTCTTATCCTTCATCCTCTTCGGCTCTTCACTCATCGAGCAGATACCGCTTGCTGCGCTTGTCGGCGTGATGTTCGTGGTCACCGAGAAGACGTTCCGGCGGGGCAGTATCCAATCACTTTGCGACAGCCCCGCGCTGACGCACTGACCGTCGTCGGCATCACGCCCATCACAGTGGTGACAGACCTGGCCATCGCGATCGTCGCCGGGATCATCTTCATGGCGCTGGTCTTCGCCCGGGAGCATTTGAACCAGGTCAGAGTGACCACGCACGACGGTGAGAACGGCTGGCGCGTCTACGAACCTGAAGGCCCACTGTTCTTTGCTACGTTGAATGCGGTGCAGGGGTTCGAGCAAGTACCCGCACCTTCGACACCTGAGCATCGGATGCCTGGAACTGTTCAACAAAGCGAAGCGCACGATGGAGATCGACATACTTGATAACCCCTACTATCAAAGCGGTGGAGAGAACGTTCCGTTCCTGCAAAGAACTCGTGCGTGATAGTGTTCGGTGCGTCGACAAACGCAAGGCCCGGAGGGTAAATGAGGCTCATCATCCAGACGGAGCTATGGATGTCGCTCGCGTCAACAGCGTCGACCACATGGTTGCGCACACACACGACAGCGGCCTCGCGGTCGCGTTCGTGATGCCGCGCCGACAGCCGCCGATCTGGAGTAGAGCACTCATCTCGGCCGTGGTTCTCGGCCTGATAATCTGGTGGATCGGCCCCGCCGATCTCGCTGCGAGCCTTGGGCAGCTCCAACCGGCGTGGATGGTGGCTGCGATCGTCGTGACCTACATCGGGATCTTTGTCGGCCTGCTTAACGTATACGTGCTCACCAGAGCGCTACTGCCCGATATCACCTATCGAGAGGTTGCCGTCGCATATCTGCGTTCGTGGGCGGCAGGGATGCTGGCCCCGGGCAAGATCGGCGACCTGACCTACGCTCATTTTCTGTCGTCAGATGACACCAACATGGCGCCCGGTCTTGCCGTGGGAGTCGTAGACAAGATCGTCACATTCGCCATGACTTCGCTGGTCGCGGTCCTCGGTCTCACGATGTACGTGAGCGGGCGGGACGCTGCTCGCGTCGGGACTATCGCCGTCATCGCACTCGCAGGCACCATCTTCGCTCTGCGAAGCGGATGGCTGAAGCAAATCGTCCGCGATCGCCTCCTCGGCAAGTATGCTCGATGGTTCGCTGGGTTCGGCACTCAAACCGAAGCACTGTTACTGCGACACCGGGCTGCTCTGACAGCAAACGCTGCTCTGACCGTGATACGCATCGGAGTGCAAGCCGCTGCACTCGGACTCGGCCTCCGCGCCTTCGGCGCTCACGCACGACTTGTCGATGTCTTTTTCATTAACTCGATCGCCACGCTTGTCTCTCTAGTGCCGATCACACTTGCTGGTCTCGGGGTCCGCCAGGGCGTCGCCATATTGCTTTTCGAACGAATCGCCAGCATAAGCCGAGCCACGGTCCTCAACGAGGCACTGGTCGGCACGACGGCCGCATACGTCACAGTTGCGCTCATCATTTCTGTGTTCGCCATGAGACGCCGGAGCTAGTCGCTGCCGCTGAGAACAACCGCCGCCAGCCTCGACCATGTCATCGTGGATGAGACGAGTGCGATACCGGGTGTCATGTCACGCGGCTGCTCACTCACGAATCGACGCACGGCCGATGCCGCCGCCGCCGGATCGTCAGGTGGTATCAGATAGCCGCTCACCCCATCCTCGACCACATCCGGTAGGCCACCGACGGTCGTGACGATGACCGGCTTGCGATAGTGGTACGCAAGCGGCACCACGCCCGAACCGGTGGCACTCAGGTATGGCAGAACGACGAGATCGGCCCGCGCGAAGAAGTCTGCGGCCTCGCCGGCGGAGACGTATCTGGTGACGAACTCGATCCTATCGGCCAGACCTTTATCGCGCACGGATGTCACCAGTGGCGTGATGTCACACCAGGGCTCACCCACGATCGAGAGTGCGACGTCCAGATCGCCGAGCAGATGCATCGCGTCGAGCAGGACCGGCAGCCCTTTGTACGGACGGATAAAACCAAAGAAGAGCAGTTCCGTGGCAGACCGTCTTGGCAAGGTGCATGACGGAGACGGAAAGCTCTCGTATACGGGATGAGGACACACGGCGACCTTCGCCCCCGGCAGCAAATCCTCCAGGAGCGATGCATCCGAGTGGGTGTGCACGACGAAGCGATCAGCCGAACGGAGCACCATGCGAGTGAGTGCGATCTTCCAGACTGTAGGTTCGTGCTCGACCACGTTGTGGCAAAGAAACACCACCTCGATACCGGCACGATGAAACGCCCGCGCGAGGTACCCGAAACACGGTGCCCAGAACACAGTCCACCATGGGATGATCACTGATCTCGCACCCGACCCTATGATGGCGCGCAGCGTCCGCCGCCATGTGAGCGGGTTCATCGAATCGATCATATAGCGCACGCCGGGCTCGACCTGACCGACAAGAGTGGGATCCCGGTCGCTCTCTCCGGGAAAGAACCAGCATGGGTACTGGCGCGAGAACGAGAACGCCTCCACATCGCCGCGCGCAGACAACTCCTTCAGTAGTAGAGCCGTATGCTGCGCGATACCCCCACGAAATGGCGTGACAGGACCGATGAGTGCAACGTGCGGACGATCTGATGGCACGGAGCTCATCACCTGGCATTCGCAGTGGGTGCGGGTGGCGGTCGTGTGAGGATTGTAACCGACAGGCATATCTCGAGAAGCATGCGCTGATGTGTCCTAGTACGACACGTCAGTACATAGAGCATGCACTCGTTCATGAAACCGACCGGGGAAACGATGGCAAGGAACACCCTCGCTATGTCGTTGGTCCCCGGCTATCGCGGTCGTCTTAGACCCTCACTACCACATCGCGACCGACAAGGTCTCGTAGACGGATACTCGCTGAGAACAGGCGATCGGGGTACCAACTACCATGAGTCGTCCGATCCGAGGAGGGGATCATCGTGCATTGGACACGTGTCTCGATCGTAGCCGCTGTGCTCGCCTGTGCGCTTTTCGGGGCGATCGGATGTACCACAGACGAGCCTGTCGAAGAACCACCTTCGGCTTCGACCGTCGATGAAGCCGACGAACAGGCGATCGAACAGTCTGCCGAGGAGTCAGGGATCGCAGAGTGGTTCGAAGGGGCCTGGATGGTCGACTTCGCCCTGACTTCCGTCTCCCCGGACGCCGACTGGTCGCGTATGGCTGCGGCACAGCCCTCTGCCTCATGGAAGTGTCAGGTCAACGGCTCGGAGATGATTCTCGACGCCGGCTTGCACGTCTACACGGGAACACTCGTTGCCGACGGGGACACCTGGAGCTATGACGCGATGGCGACCTATCTGGACGAAGAGGGCGTCGAGTGGACAAGCCATATCGTCTTCGACGGTATCCGGGAGAGCGACGAGGCGTTCAGCGCAGAGCAGTGGGGCGAGATCGCCTCGGACACCGAGGGCACGCTCTACGTAGCGACCTGGGATGCTATCGGGACACGCATCGAATAGGCTGCGATGACGGCAAAGACGCTCTCCGGGGCCCGCACGAGCACGGTGAATCGTCGTGCGGTACAGTATGACACTGGACTATAGCTTCCAAATGACAGGAGAATCCCTCGTGAAACCACAGAACGGCGATACCGTGCACGTTCACTACACCGGCACCCTCGCCGACGGCACCGAGTTCGACAGCAGCCGTGGCCGTGAGCCTTTGAGCTTTCCCATAGGTGAAGAAGCCGTGATCCCGGGCTTCGAGGCCGCAGTGACCGAACTGGAAGTCGGCGAGACCGTGACCGTCACTATCCCGGCCGCGCAGGCCTACGGCGAGCGGATCGACGAGGCCAGGCAGGAAGTCCCACTGGATGCGTTTGGCGAGAGCCTCCCACAGGCCGGCTGGGGCGTCGAGCTTCAGGGACCCGATGGCCAGCGGGTCAACGCGGTCGTCGCCGCGATCGGGGAAGAGTTCGTGACGCTGGACTTCAACCACCCGCTCGCAGGCCAGGACCTCACTTTCGACCTCGAGCTCGTGCAGATCGTCAGCGCGTAGAACCGGTCGCACAGTACGTGTAGACAGGGCGGGGCACCATGCCCCGCCCTGTCGCGTTCCGCAAGTGAGCATCTGACGTACAATCTCACTGACAGCGACACTGGAGCACCGTGGAAGAGCAGCTCATCCTCGACCGTTATCGTCCACTGACCGACCTCGGGTCCGGGGGTTTCGGCTCGGTCGTGCTCGCCTTCGACACCAAGATGGCCCGCCGCGTGGCGATCAAACGACTGCCTCTCCCTACGGGTCGCCACGACCGCCCGTCCGCCAGCACCGGCCTTACCGAAGCCAGGACCGCTGCGATGCTCAACCACCCTGCGATCGTCACCGTACACGAGTGGGACTCCGACGAGATCGACGCCTACATCGTGATGGAGGACATCGACGGCGCGTCCCTCGCCGACATCATCGACGACCGGGAGGAGCCACTCGATGATGACGAGGCTGCATGGGTGCTCGAGTCGGTCGGTGGCGCTCTCGCCTTCGCGCACGACAACGGCGTGCTCCACCTCGACCTCAAGGCGGCCAACGTACTCGTAGCGCGCAACGGGCGTGTCAAAGTGGCCGATTTCGGCATCGCCGCGCTCACCGATGTGTCGGGCCGCGCACGAGGCACAAGCGGCACGCTCGGCTACATGCCACCCGAGCAACTCCGTGGGGAACGCCTGGATGAGCGCACCGACGTCTGGGCCCTCGGCGCACTCTTCTACGAACTGCTCACTCGCGCGAACCCCTTCGATTCGGAGACAGCCGAGGGCTCGCTGTTCAAGATCGAGATGGCACCGGTCCCGGCACCATCTGAGTTCGATGGCTCTCTGTCGATTGACGTCGATGACGTGCTGTTGACCGCACTCGCCCCAGACCAGGACGACCGCTACGCCTCGGTAGCGGAGTTCGTCGCCGACCTCGCCCCGCTGCTCGGGGACGCCCACGCGGGTCGAGCACGCCTGGCACACTATCTGGACGACACCCTTGGCGACGAGATCGCGTTCGATGGGGAGCACGGACGGCCTGGCGTATGGGACCTGCTCACACCGTACGCACCCTGGGGCCGCCGCATCGGCAGTGCGCTCGTGTGCGGCTGGCTCGGCTGGGCAGGGATGAGTGCCGTGCTCGAGAGCGCAGAGTCCGCGATCGTCTCGGGAGCACTTATCGGTCTAGCCGGCTCGCTCGCTCCGGGACTCGGCCTCGCCCTCGGCGGGATCGCGATCTCGATCGGCATCGGCATCACCACCGAGTGGTGGGCCGGTGTCGCTGCGCTGGCTGCCATAGCGGCGTACTGGGCGGCACGTGCGAGACACGGACAGGGCGACGGACTGCTACCGGCGGCCGGCCCCGTCCTCGCCATCATCCGTAGTGCTCCCGCCGCACCGCTCCTCGCCGGGTTCGTGTTCGCGCCGCTGCCGGCCGCTCTCGCAGGCGGCGCATCTGCGATCGCTACCGCACTGATCGCCGCCGCGAGCGGTGCTGCGGCGCCCCTTCTGGCAACGGACTGGCGCTGGCTTACCGCCCCCTGGGAGTTCAGCATCCCCTCCTCGGAGATGATCGCGGTGATAGCCGATCCGGGCGTGCTTGTCGTGGTCGTCTCCTGGGCGCTCGCTGCCGCCGTCTGCTCGCTCGCCTCGCGGCAGCTCACACGTGCATGGGCGGCTGTCGGTGTGATCGCAGGTATCGGATCGATGGTGGGCGGCTACGCGCTCTGGGGCCTCATCGCTGCGGACACATCACTGCTCGCGACGACCGCACCGGACCTGATCGCCGCCACCGTGGTCATGGGCGCTATCGTCGCGCTCGGACCGCCCGTGCGACTTCCAGAACGGTAGACGCACCGTCCCCCGTCAACAGCCCGGCGACGTCCTGCCCGGACCCCGCCCCAACCGCTGGTATCATGGAGATTCTATAAGGACCTCGATGACAGCGCAGGCACATGGGCATCCTCTCCGACTTCGAAGACAGGATCGGCGGGGCGATCGAAGGATTGTTCGCTGATACCTTCCGCTCCCCCGTTCAGCCGGTCGAACTCGCTCGGGCACTTGCGCGAGCGGCAGATGACGGGCGCTCGCTCGGCGTGGCGACCGTCTACATACCCACCTCGTACACGATCGCCCTGTCCGCACAGGACAGCGCGAACCTTGGAACGTTCAGAGCGACACTGGCCGGAGAGCTGGTGACCTACCTCGTCGACCATGCACGGGAACACGGCTATCACTTACACGAACGCCCCCATATTGAATTCGCAGTACATGATGACCTCAAACTCGGCCGCTTCAGGGTAAGCGCATCGCTGGGTGACGAACCTGCGGCGGACGACCCTCCAGCCATCGCCACACGGCGTGCGCCCACGCCAGAGCCCGGTATGGCCACGGTCACCATGGGCGATCTTGGCCATGACATGGTCCTGAGCGGCGACGAAGTACTGGTCGGCCGGCTTGCCGAGTGTCAGATCCACATCGCAGACGCCAACGTCTCGCGACGCCATGCCGCCTTCATACGGCTGGAAGATGGCTGGGCGATCACCGATCTCGGCTCCACGAACGGCACGCGGGTCAACGGAGCGACCATCGAACGCGTCCGCCTCCGTGACGGCGACACGATCGAGATCGGCCTCGCCCGACTCACCTACCATGACCCGAGGAGCTGAGCGATGGTAGATATCGTCCTCCTCTTCGGACGCCTCGTGCTG
The DNA here is from genome assembly GCA_034007245.1 of Coriobacteriia bacterium. GTDB lineage: Bacteria > Actinomycetota > Coriobacteriia > Anaerosomatales > Anaerosomataceae > Anaerosoma. The sequence continues at coordinate 8,529 of JAVERH010000085.1, forward strand.
ATCGGTCTGCTCTACCTCTTCCTGCTTGCAGCGGTGAAAACCGGGATCGGCATAGTCGGCGGTGCGAGTCGACGAGATACCGGGACGCTCGCGCTACGCGTGACGCGCGGCCCCCGGGAGATCACCGGCGTCAGCATCCCGCTCACGGGACCGGTGGTCATCGGCCGCTCCCCCGACGCCGACCTCGTGATCGCGGACGACTTCGTCTCGACCACGCACGCGCGGGTGAGCATCACCGAGGACGGCCCCGTGCTGGAAGACCTGCAGTCGACCAACGGCACCCTGCTCAACGCACAGCCCGTGCGCCGCACGATGCCACTCGGTAACGGCGACGCCATCGAGCTCGGCAGGAACCGCATCGAGGTGGTGAAACTATGACCGCCGCACACGATCCCGGCTACGCGGGCGACAGCCATGTCGGTCGGGTGCGCCCCGGCAACGAGGACGCGTTTCTGATCGCACCTCCCCTGTTCGCTGTCGCGGACGGTCTCGGCGGACACCAGGCTGGCGAGATCGCGAGTTCGCTCGCGATCGACACGCTGCTCGAGGCCGCCCCCCGTAGCGCGGACACCAAGGCACTCAACCGGGCGGTACGTCAGGCCAACACAGCGGTCATCGAGGCGGCCGCGTCCGGTCGCGGTAAGTCCGGCATGGGCACCACGCTCACAGCCGTGATGATCGATGGTCTGCGGCTTGCGGTCGCACACGTCGGCGACAGCCGCGCCTACCTGCTGCACCTCGGCACGCTTCAGCAACTCACGGACGATCATTCGCTTGTCGCGGACCTCGTGAGACAGGGACGTATAACCGCCGAGGAGTCCCGCGTCCATCCCAACCGCAGCGTCATCACCCGCGCGCTCGGCTCCGACCCGGATATGATGGCTGACTCCTTCGAGGCGGAGGCAGCACCCGGTGACCGGCTGCTGCTCGCCACCGACGGGCTGACATCGATGGTCCCCGATGACGAGATCGCCGAAGTGCTGGCGACCTCACCGACGCCGGACTCGGCCGTTGACGAGCTGATCGACCTCGCCCTTGATGCCGGCGGACAGGACAACATCACGGTCGTGGTGGTCGACATCGAGCGCAACGGAAGCCGGGGGGCCAGGCGCAGCGACTCAGCGCGCAGCTTCTGGGCCAGGGCACTCTGGCTCGTGGCAGCTCTCGCGGTCATCGGCATCGCGGCATGGGCCGCTCGATCGTATGCGGGCTCCAGAGCGTATCTGATCGATGAAGGTGG
>JAVERH010000096.1:0-8727 GCA_034007245.1 Coriobacteriia bacterium
ATACCGAGATCCATCACGCGGTCTTGTACCCGCGTCAGGCTTATAGCGGCGGCAACGAAGCCTGTTCGAACGCCGTCGGGGTCGTGAACCGGGTAACAGACGTGTACCACAGGGTTACCCGATATCTTGCCGAGCATGAAATCGCCGACAGCGAGGCCTGTCGCCTCTATCGAGCGTTGAAAGTACGCCGTGTCGGAGACGTCGACAGATTTCGTCGGATCCTCAGGTAGCAGACCGGCCGCGCGGATGACACCATCAGTGCCGACGAAGATCATGTTCATGAAGTGCGGGTATGACGGCAGCATCTCCGAGAACCAATCCTGAAGCGCCTCATAATCGCCGGTGCGCGCAGCCTCGCTGCCAGCCACGAGTACGAGCAGGTCTTCGGTCGAATCGATGTAGTCGTCTACCGAATACCCGATCAGATGCGCCATGGTGAGCGCCTCCGATGAGGCCTGCAAGCCCTGATCCGCATAGACGTCCCGAGCCTGCCAGAAAGACGTCCCGGCGAAGGGCAGCAGCATCGCCAACATGAGGATGACAAGGCGGGTACGGAGTGTCATCGATCTGGGTCTCCTTGTCGTGCTGCGTGCAGGTATGTTGGGTTTGCAGGTCATTGGTGTATATATCGGTCGAGTGTTCTGGAGTCATGAGCTGTCAGTATGGATTGCCCCCTCGGTGCCGCTTGAGGCGGCAGTAGGTGTGAGGTCTGACTGGGCACAAGCGGAGTAGGTATCCGGTACACAGGTGCATGCACGAGGAGGATGGCATGAGAAGTAAGGTCTCGGCACTCGGATTCGGAGTCGCGCTGGTCGTGCTAGGGGTCGTGTTGAGTGGGAACACACTCGGCTGGTGGAGCGCCGACCTCTTCTTCGATGGTTGGTGGACGCTCTTCCTCATCGTCCCCGCGATCATCGCCATGATCGGTCAGGGACCGAACATGGGCAGTGTCATAGTGCTCGGTGTCGGAGCATTACTGCTCGCGGACGCCCGGGGTGCTCTCGGTGGCATTCCCGTCTGGTCGCTCATCGGCCCCATCATCATCATTGCGGTGGGTGTGATGCTTCTATGGAAGGGGATGTTCGGTCCGAAGCCTCCCACCGATGCCGAGGGCCGTCCTCTCGATCCCGGAAACAGGATCAGTGCGGTCTTCTCGGGCGGTACGGCGGCCTACCACGGGTTACCCTTCACCGGTGCCGTGACGTTCGCGATGTTCGGTGGCGTCGAGCTCGACTTGCGCGGAGCGCTGATCACCGAGGATGTGCTCATCGATGCGACTACGGTCTTTGGCGGCACCGAAGTGATCGTCTCGCCGGGGACGAGGGTCGAACTCCTGTCCACGGGTATCTTCGGAGGCTCGGAGAGCAGTGCCGCGCCATGGGAGCCCGGTGCGTCCGGTCCTGTCGTGCGCGTACGCTCGACGGCCATCTTCGGGGGACTCGAGGTCGCGGCGAAGTAAGGAGTCGCGGTCGTATCGCAACGCTTCTATGGCGGTGGTATACTCACTCGGTTATGCGTGCGCGTGTAGCGTACAGTCCTATTGGCCCCCGAGAGCATGACTGACCGGAAGATAAGCAACCGAGACGACATGGGACCGGGGCCCCGGAAGCACGAAAGGGGCCACCCGCAATGGTAGAAGAGTACGGCAGTAGTTACATCGAGGTCGACGACCACGAGTACACCGACGAGGAGATGCACGCCCTCATCGACGGCACCATCACCGACTTTGATGACGGTGATCTTGTAAGCGGTACCGTGGTCCAGGTGGAGCGGGACGAAGTCCTGCTCGACATCGGCTACAAGTCCGAGGGCGTCATCCCGGCGCGCGAGCTCTCCATCCGTAAGGATGCCAACCCGGCTGACATCGTGCAGCTCGGTGACGAGATCGAAGCGCTCGTTCTCCAGAAGGAGGACAAGGACGGCCGACTCATCCTTTCCAAGAAGCGCGCCGCTTACGAGCGTGCGTGGAACGATATCGAGCGCAAGTTCGAGGGTGGCGAGAACGTCGAAGGCGAGGTCATCGAGGTAGTCAAGGGTGGTCTCATCCTCGACATCGGCCTCCGCGGCTTCCTTCCTGCGTCACTTGTCGACCTTCGTCGCGTGAAGGATCTCCACATGTTCCTTGGTGACCGCCTCGAGGCGCGTGTCATCGAGATGGATCGCAACCGCAACAACGTCGTCCTCTCGCGTCGAGTGGTGCTTGAGGAAGACCGCAAGCAGGAGCGTCAGGACGTGCTCAACAAGCTCGTCAAGGGCATGATTCTGCCGGGTACCGTCTCCTCGATCGTCGACTTCGGTGCGTTCGTCGACCTTGGTGGCATCGACGGTTTGGTACACATCTCCGAGCTGAGCTGGAGCCACGTCAACCACCCGTCGGAGGTCGTCTCGGTCGGGGACAAAGTCGAGGTGCAGGTACTCGACGTCGACATGAGCCGCGAGCGTATCTCCCTCGGTCTGAAGCAGACTCAGGAAGACCCGTGGAAGCAGCTCGTGAAGGACTTCACTGTCGGCGTGATCGTCGACGGCAAGGTCACCAAGATCGTTCCGTTCGGCGCGTTCGTCGAGATCGGCGACAGCGTTGAGGGTCTCGTCCATATCTCCGAGATGGCTCGTGGCCATGTGGAGAAGCCCGAGGATGTCGTTCGCGTGGCTGACGTGATCAAGGTGAAGGTCATGGACGTCGATCTGGATCGCCGTCGTATCTCGCTTTCGATCCGTGCTGCGAACGAAGAGCTCGGTTTGCCGGACGCGATCCCAGAGTCGTCCGATGCAGATGAGGACGATATCGATGAAGCTGTCGAAACCGAAACCGAAACCGAAACCGAAACCGAAACCGAAGTCGTTGAGGTCGAGGTCGTCGAGCCCGAAGCCGCCGAGGCCGAGGTCGAGATCGCCGAGGCTGTAGAAGCTGCGCCGGAGGTCGAGAACGCCGACGAAGCCGATGGCGAAGAGGTCTAACCTCCGAGCACATCAAGTAGGAGAGTCTTCCGGGGCTGGGTCGGCGCGAAAGCGCCGCCCGGCCTCGAACCGTCTGGAGGAACACGATGTACGTACTGGCACTCACCGGAGGCCTTGGCTCCGGCAAGTCAACTGCCGCCCAGGTTCTGGCAGACCGCGGTGCGGTCGTCATCGATCTCGATATGATCGGTAGGACGCTTCTCGAACAGATGGCATCGGTGCGGGAGCGTATCGTCGAGGCGTTCGGTCACCAGATCGTGGGCACTGACGGTCTGGTCGACCGCGCCAGGCTCGCCGCTGTCGCCTTCGGCTCGGAGGAGTCGACCCGCCGGCTCAACGCCATCATGCACCCGGCTATCCTTGCGACCGTCGCAGGCGCGCTCGATACTCTCGCGCTGCAGGGCGAGCAGCCTCAGGCCGTCGTCCTCGTGGTGCCCTTGTTGGTGGAGTCACCGCTCTTCCTCGAGCCGGTGGACGCCGTGCTGACGATCTCGGCTAACGAGGAGCTCCGTGTCCAGCGAGCAGTGGAGCGCGGGATGTCCCGGGAGGACGCCGAGAACCGGATCGCACGCCAGGCCGGGGATGCGGAGCGGCGCGAGATCGCCGACTACATCATCGAGAACGACGGTGACCTGGACACCTTCAAGGTCATTGTCGGGGAGTTCTGGGATGCGGAGATCGCTCCAAGAGAGGTGTAGCGGGCCATGCGCGAGCTAAAGGTCGTCTCTGAGTTCGAGCCGGCGGGTGATCAACCGGTGGCCATCGCGGGTCTTAGCGATGGCGTGCGTGCCGGAATCAAGGACCAGACGCTCCTCGGCGTGACCGGCTCCGGCAAGACCTTCACGATGACCAAGCTCATCGAAGCCGTGCAGAAGCCGACGCTGATTCTCGCTCCCAATAAGACGCTTGCTGCGCAGCTTGCAAGTGAGATCCGTGACGACATGCCCGATAACGCGGTCATGTACTTCGTCTCGTACTACGACTACTACCAGCCCGAGGCGTACGTACCCACCACGGACACTTTCATCGAGAAGGACGCATCCATCAACGCCGAGGTCGAGAAGTTGCGACATGCGGCGACTGCGGCGCTGCTCTCGCGTAAGGACGTCGTGGTGGTTGCGAGCGTGAGTTGCATCTACGGGATCGGCTCGCCGGAGGACTACGCCGGCATGGCGGTCTTCCTCTCTGAGGCCACGCCGTACGACCGCGATCAGCTCATCTACGACCTGATCGACATCCAGTACGATCGCAACGACTACGATCTCACCCGCGGTACGTTCCGCGTACGAGGCGATGTGCTCGACATCTTCCCGCCGTATGCCGACCTGCCCATCCGGGTGGAGTTCTTCGGCGACGATATCGAGTCGATCGCAGAGTTCGACAGTGTGACCGGTGAGGTCGTCAATCACTTCGACACCACACCCATCTGGCCGGCGACACATTATGTGACCCCCAAAGACAAGATGGCCGGAGCTATCGGCGCGATCCGCGAGGAGCTCCACGAGAGGCTCGTGCAGCTCAATGCCGAGGGGAAGTTGCTCGAAGCACAGAGGCTCGAGATGCGCACCAGCTACGACCTCGAGATGCTCGAGGAGATGGGCTACTGTAACGGCATCGAGAACTATTCGCGCCATCTCGATGGTCGGTCGCCTGGCACACCGCCGCACACGCTCATCGACTACTTCGGTGACGACTTCCTGTGCATCATCGATGAGAGCCATGTGACCGTTCCGCAGCTCCATGGTATGTACGAGGGCGATCGGTCGCGGAAGCTCACACTGGTGGAGCACGGCTTCCGTCTGCCGAGCGCACTCGACAACCGGCCGCTCAAGTTCGAGGAGTTCCGTGCACGCATCCCTCAGACGGTCTTCGTGTCAGCCACGCCCGGTGACTACGAGCTGAGGACGAGTACGCGCGTCGTCGAGCAGATCATCCGTCCCACCGGTCTTGTGGATCCGGCGATCGAGGTGCGCCCGACACACGGTCAGATCGACGATCTCATGGCCGAGGTGAAAGAACGCGCCGAGCGCAACGAGCGGACGCTCGTCACGACGCTGACGAAGAAGATGGCCGAGGACCTCGCTGACTACCTCTTCGAGCACGGCATCAAGGTGCGTTACATGCACAGCGATATCGGTACGCTCGAGCGCGTAGAGATCCTTCGTGACCTGCGTGCAGGCGTGATCGACTGCCTCGTCGGTATCAACCTGCTTCGGGAGGGTCTGGATCTTCCTGAGGTGTCGCTGGTGACGATCCTCGATGCCGACAAGGAAGGCTTCCTACGCAACCATCGGTCGCTCATCCAGACCATCGGACGTGCAGCGCGTAACGTCTCAGGCGAGGTCATCCTGTATGCCGATAAGGTCACCGACTCGATGCGCACCGCCATGGAGGAGACTGATCGACGTCGGGAGCGACAGCTTGCGTACAACGAGGAGCACGGCATCGAGCCTCAGACCATTCGCAAGGCGATCCACGATATCGCGCAGTACGTCCGCGAGACCGAAGCGGGGATGGAGCCGAGCGTGGATGTCGCGTCGGAGCTCGGGCAGCTACCCGCGGAGGAGCGTGCGATGATCCTCGCTGCGATGGAGGAAGACATGCATTCGGCCGCCGAAGCTCTCGACTTCGAGAATGCTGCACGGCTTCGCGACCAGGTCGTGAAGTTCAAGGCGGAGATCGAGTCTTCCACTGCAGATGAAGTGCTCTCGCGACTCAGGAAGGGCGCGCGCAGGGGCTCGTCACATGCGACTCGCAAGAGGAAGCGGTAGCCCGTCGACCGGTGCGGGTCAGGCAGGGTCTGGCTGCGACGTTCGCTGCCTTGCGGATGTAGGTCCCCGCACGAAGGGCGCTCCATGGGGGCGCCGCGATGACGGGATCCGTGTGCCAACGGCCCGGGGTGAGCGCTTGCTCTTTAGCGGGGTCGATGATCCGTACGCCGGGGAGGGCGGTGGTCCCGGGAGCGAATGCGGTCACGGCGATCAGCGTGAGCCGCCCGAGCGTGTACAGTTGCCCGCGGTGTGCACTCGGCTCAGGTGGGGTGTCCTTGAGCGACCGTGTCACGCTGTCGGTGTGACATCGCCGGTCTCGTTCTCGAGGGACGCAGAGAGACTGTCTCGCAAGGAACACGGCTTCGCCGTGATGCGCGGACATCCGATGCGCTGCCGCACACGAGAGCTGCGGACGCGGGCGGTCTGTCTGGCACCTACGGTAGGTACTGCTGCTCGATCGTGGTGATCGTATCGCTGCTCACTGTAAGCCAGTAGAAGCTTGAGGTGAACGCGCTTCCTGCGGGGCCCGAAAGCCGCTCTATCCAGTCGGTGAGTGGGAGCGCGTGTCCGCTGGGATCCGACGTGCCGTCGTCCTGCACGACGGTCACCACCGACACGCCTTCCTGAACCAGGAACTCTCGCAGCCGGGTGTTGTCGTTCACGATGTAGTAGTCGTTCGGCGGTGGTGATTCGTCGCCGCGTTCGGCGGCCGCGGTGGCAGCCTCATCACCGGTCAGGAACTGGATATAGTCGACGGTGAGGATGGGTGTGCCGTCCTCGGTGCGTGCAGACACGATGATCGCGGGTAATCGCTCGGAGGGAGTGAGTGGATCGTTCTCGACAGAGGCGGTCCCGGCATCAGGAGACGCGCTTTCAGGTGCAGTCGGACTCGCTACCGGCTCACTGTCGTTCGGGGGTGCAGCGATGGTGGCCTCAGCGCTGTCTGCCATCTCGGGAATGGCAGGTTCTGCGATGTCGTCGGGCCACAGGAGCACTGCGGTAGCGGCCACTACGAGGACGGCCGTGAGAACGGCGAGTGCCACGAACGTACGTTGGGTGGGGCGGGGTTGTGTCACGTACCATGCTCCTTGTCTGTCAGGTAAGCTGTGTAGTATCTCCCCATCTGGCGCGTCGTACACGCGCAACCGTCGGTCGTTGCCGGTGTCGAATCGATGGGGTCGACGTTTCAGGTAGTCTTGAACAGTGTGCGTTTTCGCGGCCGTTTGTCGTGTGCAGTCCAAAGGAGTCCGAGCATGGATGTCATCAGCACCCGATCGCTTACCAAGTACTACGGGAAGACGAAGGGCGTAGCGGATCTCACCATGGGTGTTCCGCAAGGAGCCGTGTATGGCTTCCTCGGACCCAACGGGGCAGGGAAGACCACCACCATCCGCTGCCTACTCGGCATGCTCAAGCCCACGTCCGGCAGCGGGACCCTGCTTGGCGAGACGGTCACACTCGATGGTGCGAACCTGCGGCGTCGGATCGGGTATGTGGCCGGTGAGGTGCGGTTGTACGAGAAGGAGACCGGGCGCTGGCATATGCAGTACGCAGCGGGACTCCGCGGCGGTAGAGCGCCGTTGACCGATGAGCTGCTCGAACGGTTCGAGCTCGACCCGTCGCGCCGTGTGCGCGAACTCTCCAAGGGGAACAAACAGAAGCTCGCCCTCATCCTCGCGCTTGCACACGACCCCGAGCTGCTCATCCTCGACGAGCCTACGAGCGGCCTCGACCCGCTGAACCAGGAGACTGTGTACTCGCTCATCGAGGAGCGAGTCGCCGAGGGCCGCACGGTGTTCCTCTCCAGCCACGTCCTTTCGGAGGTCGAGCGCGTGTGCGATATCGTCGGCATCATCCGTGAGGGACATCTGGTGGCCGAGGAGGGTGTGAAGGCGCTGCTCGGTAAACGGCTCCGTCAGGTGGACGTCGAGTTCGCCGAGCCGGTCGATCCTGCGTTTCTGGCGCAGGTGTCCGGCGTGGACAACGTGAGCGCAATCAGTGCCACGGCACTCACCGCCCGCGCCAAAGGTGATGCGGTGGATGCACTCGTCAAGCGTATAGCCGAGCAGCAGGTGGTCGATCTGCGCATCCAACAGGCGAGTCTTGAGGACGTCTTCCTCGAGTACTACCGGGACTCCGTTGCACCCGTCTCCGGTGAGGGAGGGGAGGTCCGATGAGCTGGACACTCTTCAAAGCCACAGTGCATCAGCATCGCACCTCGATGTTCTGGTTCGTGGCTGGTCTCGTCTCCTATGCATGGATGATGGCGTGGTTCTATCCGACCATCGGTGAGGAATACGGCAAGCTTGTCGAGGCGTTCCCGCCCGAGTTGCTTGCGATCTTTGGTGGCTCGGAGGTGCCTTTCACTTCGGTGGGCGGCTACTTCCAGACCGAGTACCTCGGCGTCATGTGGATGCTGATCGTCTCAGCAGCGGTCATCATCTACGCATCCCGTGCGCTTGCCGGAGAGATCGCCGGAGGCACGATGGAGTTCGTGCTGTCGCAGCCGGTCTCGCGGGCGCGAGTCGTACTCACACGTGTCGCTGTTCTCGTGCTTTACGCGGTCATTCTCGCCACTGCGAGTTTCGTGCCGATCGAGGTCTTTGGTCCCGCCTACGATATCAACCTCGGTTGGAGTGTGACGTGGACGCTGATCGCGTTTGGGACACTGTTCGTCCTCGCGGTCGGTGGATTCGCGATGATGCTGTCCGCCATCTTCAGGGGTGGGGGTAAGCCGGGTGCGATCGCGGCGGGAGTGCTCGGTGCCCTATGGATCGCCGATGTGCTCTCCGGCGCATCTGAGATCGCTGAGGCGCTCGGTCCCATAAACATCGTCGCGTACTGGCAGCCGGGACTCATCATCAATGGTGGTGAGGTCGCCGCTGAAGCGTGGTGGCTGTACGGTGCCGTCGCCGTGGTCGCATCGCTGGCATCCGTACTCATCTTCTTGCGGCGTGACGTTGCATGACGAAGAGCCCGACCACACCGAGCACGGAGC
>JAVERH010000086.1:0-9328 GCA_034007245.1 Coriobacteriia bacterium
CGAAATGTCTTGGAGCGCTGTAAGCGGTATCCCCATGCCCTCAGCCGCCTCTTCGACGGTCGTCATCTCGGTCGCCTGAGCAGCGAGCACCTCTCGGTCCAGCCCAGGCTCAACATCGCCGACGTACAGGATCGGCTCCGAGACAGCCGATTCCGAGGCCCCCACTCCGAGAGTGCTTGACGACTGTTCGCCAGACTGTGCTGTGCATCCACATGCGAACACAGCCAAAGTAGAGAACAGACATGCTGCAAGAACTTGTCGTTTCATCACTGTTGCCCCCCTAGTAGTCCAAGTGGTACCAATGCGACGCAGAGTAGTACCCCCACTTGGTGGGCGTGATACCTCTGGCTATCTCCTGACAGTTGTTCCAGTACGACCAGGTACCGGTGTTGCTTTTGATCTTCAGGTCGCGGAACGAACTCCGCATGTCATCGCTGGAGTAATACCGTTCGGAAGAACACAGGGCCTTCGCGTGCGTCATGGGGAGCCAGACCGACTTCATGAGACTCCCGTTGTAAGCCATGCGCCAGGTGTCTCCCGAATCGTTCTGCATGTCCCAGTTGTTGATTTCGAAGTAGACGTACTGGCCGGATGAGACTGAAGCGACCTCAAGCTGATCCCAGTCTACGAAACCGTAGGACGTCTTGTTGTACTGCCAGAAGACTCTCGCGCTCAGGCCGTTGCGTTTCACCAGTCCTGACTCAGCGTGAATGTAGTTGTGAGTCACGCTGTCAAACAGCCCGTCGCTCGGATACGGATTGTAGTCTTGGTGATGCGCATAGATGGAACTGACATGCCTCGCAGTGGAGTTCGGGTACACGTACCATGGGTACACCCAGTTGCTCACGGCAACGCCTCGTTCAGCGTACGGTGCCTCATAGCGTACGTTTCCGGTTAGCGCATAGCATGGCGTTGCGCTGACCAGTACGATGAGCGCGACGAACAGCTGTGCGCGGGCGAAACGGCTCCACCCTTGACTGCGCCTCTGATGTTCAATCATACGTTCCCCCATTCTTTGGACCGCGTGCGTTGCTCGCGGTTGTCCCGCGCTTTCCGCCGGACGCGGGTCGAGAAGCGCCTGGCGGGGGCCTGGTACGTCCACGAACAGCACCAACTAATCTCGCACGTCCCCACGAGTCGGTGCGCCGTGACCTCCTCTCGGTGTTGCGCCCATGGGTCTTCGTGCAAGCGCATGAGAGCATGTTGAGACGTAGGTCTAAACAGAATCTAAACCCGCAGCTCGCGTTAGGTGTTGCGACAGCCCGCCAGCGCACGAAGTAGTGTTCCTCGGGAGCAGTCTCGCAATCGCGAGGCACGGGAATCCCCGGGGGCTCGTACGGGCAACTCGAGACGTAGGAGGCAACGTCGCGTCGAAGACTTGCGACCGAGACTGGACAGGAAACGCAGGTCTTTCGCGTTCGTCCAACCCCTGATTACGCAGACTGGATAACAAGACATCGCACAGAGGAACATGGCAGGACAGATACCGCGAATATGTAGTCTTCTCAGGCTCTTTGGCCTCATCGACAGCCTCAAACGCGAACACGTAGCGTTTCTCGCGGAGAAACGCTACATCGGGCCTATCGCAGGACAGAAACCCCGGTCGACGCGATAACCGTGTTCACGAAATACCGAGTCGCATCCATCGCATGGTCATTCTGCTTGAGAGGGACATCCTCTCCCCTCTCCACGGCTCGCTCATCCCAAACGTAGCTGTGGAATTCCTTGACCGTCTCCACGCACGAATCACTGAAGACCAGTTTGCCGCTGTTGAGTACGGTTGCGACGTTGCGAATGCCAGAGAGCACCGAGTTCTTGCCTTTGCGTACATGGAACCGACCCTTGGATCGGATCGTCGTGATGAACGATGCCGCGGAAGGATCCACGATGATCGTCTGCACGGGCAGATCGCCAATGAACTCGACCAGGTCAACGTAGTACTCCTCGTCAGTCTTCTGGGCCCCGCTCGCCCGACCGTCGTAGTAGAGCTCCCCCAGGCAAACCCACGTGCCCTTGTGAGCACCGTTTGCCGCCAATCCGAAGAGCAACGCTACGAACGGGTTCTGGGTTCCGTAGTCACACGCCACGTAGTACGCGCTACAGGCCACGTCGCGGCCCACAGACGCCACATGCACCTCCTCATCGAACATGTCGTAGATGACGCCCTCTGCGCGCACCCAGCGGCCAAGCACATAGCGCTGGAAGAACACGCCTGTGAACATGCGTTCGTAGCGAGTACGGATCTGTGGACTGAGCGTCAGGTTGTCGGCCATCGTGAACTTCAGGTAGAAGATGCGCTTCTGCACCGCCTTGTCGATGAACTCCACCTTGAAGAAGTGAAGTGGGCCTCTCGGGTTGCAGTTCAGCCAAATGCGAGCCCCGTCGACCGAACACCGTCCAATCATCTGGTCCAGAAACGACCGCGGGAAGAGCGCACAGTCATCGCCAAGTGCACCGGCAGCTGTCATGCCCTGAAGCACATCCTGCGCAGCCTCTGAGCTCGCCCCGAACATGTGGTAGCGGTTGGTCCCTATCGTAATCACATGCTCTGAGCGGTTGTACCGATAGGGCAATCCCCAGGTCTCGAGAATCGAGATCATCGGTGAGATGAGGTTTCGTTTCAGAGCGCCGACCGTCTTGCCAGCCAGGATGAAATCCTGGTCGTGGAACTCGGACAAAGACCACGTCAGAAAGCCGCATAGCATCGCAATCGTCTTGCCTGAACGTATTGCTCCGTCGGCGATGACAACGTCCTTGTCGATATGCGGAGATCCCGGCCTCCACCAATGAAGCAGCTGTCGCTGTTTGCGCGAGAAGCGCTTGAATGAGAACACCTATTCTTCCTCCGAGTCTTCATCATCTGAGCCAAACATCTCCGTGAGTTCAGCGTCGGTGAGCTTGACGGAATGAAGCCAGGCCGCGAGCGCTTCCTGGTTGACCCCCGGCGGGAGATCGTGCCTATCTCGCCACTGACCGGGCTTCCGGTTCTTCAGCCAGTAGATGCATGCGGTCACGTCAGGAGGTAGGTTTCGCGTTGTCTTGATGACCCTGCCGCCCTTCTGCGGTCTACCGTACTCGTCAGCTTTCGCCTCTAGGCGGGTGTCGGTGCACGTGAACCCGACTGCCCGCCGTAGCAGACTGTCTTCGACGCGAGCATCAACCACTGCCTTTCCTTCGTTTAGGGCCTCTCGAAACTCCGGGTGCTCATTCTTCCAGCGACTAAGTGTTGCAACGCCGACCGGTGGTTCGAGACGCTTAGCGATTTCCTCGTCCGTGTGCCCTTCTCTCGCGAGGGCCCGGGCAAGCACGGGAGTTATGAGGGGATCGTACTTACTCGGGCGCGCCATTGGGCTCCACCCTTCCGTTCGAATCAAGAACCGCCTTCTGTCCGGTGAGGTTCTCCCAACGCGCCACGATTACATCGCAGTAGCCGGGATCAAGCTCGAGCCCGTAGCAGATGCGTCCGAGCTGCTCGGCCGCGATGAGCGTGGTCCCAGACCCCAGGAACGGATCGAGGATGATGCTCTTGAGCGTTGAGGAGTTCGTTAGCGCACGACCTACGAGCGCAACTGGCTTCATGGTCGGGTGCTCTTCGCTTCTCTTGGGGCGAGGAACCTCCCACACGTCATCAAGATCCCGACGTGCGCAGAAGGATGACTTGGTGCCTTCCGCCCAGCCGTACCAGATGGGCTCATATCTCCGGTGGTACTTGGAGCGCCCAAGTACGAAGCTGTCCTTCACCCAAATCACGGTGGCGGACCAGTGGAAGCCATGCGCCCGCAGCGTTGCGTCGAGGCGGGGCCATTCGGAGGCGCCCAGGACGCAGTACACGTCCCCCCTCACGTGCGGGGAGACTGCGAGCACAAAGCCATCCAGGAAGCGCTGGAACTCCTCTGCGGGCAGGCTGTCATTGGCAAGACCCTGGCGCTGACGATGCTTCGGGTTGCTGTCCTGTCCGATTCCTACGTTCCAGGGCGGATCAGTGAACATCATGGATGCGGACTGGCCGGCCATGAGCCGTTCCACGTCCTCGGCGTCCGTCGCATCCCCACACAGCAATCTGTGCTCGCCGAGCAACCACATATCCCCGGTCTGCGTGACCGGGTCCACCGGTACCTCGGGTACGTCATCCTCTTCGAGCTCCGCCTCAGCATCCGCGAAGGTGGTCATCAGGCGCTCAAGGTTCTCGAAGTCGAAACCGGTCAACTCCATGTCGAAGTCTCCGGTGTCGAGTTCCTGCAGCAGATCCAGGAGCATCGGCATGTCGGGTTCCGCCAACTCTGCGATGCGATTGTCGGCGATGAGATCGGCCCACTCGGTAGCCTCAGACTCGTAGTCTTGGAAGTCCACCGGCACGGTATCGAGCCCAAGCAGCTGAGCCGCCATGAGTCTTCCGTGACCTCTGACCACGAAGCCGCTCCGCTTGCTGACCGTGATCGGTGCCCTCCAGCCCTGAGAGCCGATGATCTTGGCGAGCAGCACTATCTGCTCGGGAGGATGGGTGTTGGGATTGCGAGGATTGCCGATGACTTGCTCGATCGGTGCGAGCTCATCATGTGCGCAGAAGACCTCGGCGCTGCCGTTGTAGTTGTCCGGCATGTTCACTCCTTGCGGTGCTCCAGCCTTGGCAGGCTTGTGTCGTTTGTTCATGACAGCCTCGGTCCGGGGGTCGACTCCAACTCAGGCTGCACAGGTGTCAGAAGCGTCAGTCCCGTCAGATCAGTACCTTGAGCTGCGCTTTCGTTGGGACGGATTGCGTCGTTCTGACAGGTTGAACCGTCAGAGGATTCCGACGTGTCAACGAGTCTCCCCTGCTCAGGAGGTTTCTCTGACGTCTCTGACGGTTCTGACGTTAGGTAACGCGAGAATGGATCCGCGAGGTCGCCTGCATGGTAGCCTCTCTCGGTGCCACTGGGATTTCGGCGCGGCTTCACGCCAAACTCGCTCAGCCGCATCGCCAAACGCCGACCGGACAGGCCCTGCTCGGCCCACGGGGCATCCTCGATTGCGCAGAGGCGGGCGAGTGCGTGGGAGGTCGAGGGGAACGTCGAGTCCCCAAGGACTTGCCTGATATCGGCCAAGAGGCGCACATCGAGTGACTGATCTGCCGCGTCATCCGCCGTCTCGCGGCTCAAGTGCACTGCCGCTCTCCGAGCCCTCTCCGGCCATTCGCCTCCCGCGGCATCGGCAATGGCCAGAAGTGGCTCCCATGCGTCTGCCGCTCGATCCTCCAGCGAATCCGGCACGGGGGGCTCATCGGCAAGTTGGGCACTCGAGACCCACGACGCCAGAGTCTTGCCTAGCTCTTCAACGAGCGGAAGATCTGTTCTCAGACGAAACTTGGCGACCTCTTCGCTGGCAAGGCGTCGACGCATCGTGATGTTGATAGCGCGGTCCTCAATTGTCGCAGGCAGACGACCGATGCCCGCAATAGCTGCGAAGGCGAACGTCGAGAACTTCTGAACGGTGTGCTTCGGCCCAACGCATCGGTACGTGGGGGATCCTTGACGGAACCCGTTGTTGAGGGCCGCCACGAGGTCGGCGTTCTGTTCGTCTTTTCGGGCGCTGCCGAAGATCTGGTCCGCCTCATCAAGGAACAGCGTCGGCGGGCGTTCACCAGCGGACTCGATGGTGCGGTAGAGAGCGGGCGCACTCACGCTCGTGGTCTGCATCGCCTCGTGCGACAGAGGAGCAAGCACTTCCATGAGTCTCGACTTGCCACAGCGCTTCAGAGGACTGTGAATCGCCAAGCGCGTCGCGTGATCGAAGCGGTCAACAGCGTGCGTTGCGGCAACCCAGAGAACGACAGCAATGAAGGCGTCTTCAGACGGTAGGATCACATATCGCTCGATTGTGTTGCGCACCGTGTTAAGCAGTGCCGCGCCGTTGAGGATCGCAGCCGCTAAGCCCGACTCGCTGACAGTCACAGCATGGAACTCCCCTTCAGACAGGCAACCGGAACTCATGAACACCGCCTCTTGCTGCGAGAGAGGAGCTCTCGTTCAATTGCCCTTGCTCGATTGAACAGCCACTCGTCTGCGCGCAGAGATGAGCAGATGTCACCGGTGTGTACGTACAGCCTCAGCTTGTGGGCGACCACATATGCGCGCTTCACCCGAGACAACTCGACGCGAAGGTCTTCAGTGTCCATCTCTGGAATGTCGAGGTTGTACGTGCGGCGCCAGTCGTCCTCGCTCTCGAGGAGATTGGGCAGCTGGTATCCGTCAACGCGTCGCGGTGTCATCACGAGCACCCACCGCAGTCGCTTGTCGGCTGCTGATCTACGGCAACCGCTGTGTCTACGGTGGCCGACGCTTCGATTGTGTAAGGAATTCCATAGCGTTGGAGAAGTGGCAGCATAAGAACCCACCTGCTCGAATCAGGCCCGACCATGGGCCACCCGTCGGCCTCAGCCAGGCGGTAGGCGCTCGAACGACTCAGTCCACCGACAATGGTTCCAGCGCGCGGGATTCTCTCCAGTGCATTCACGCGCACACCCAGAATGGTGATGCTCGGAGCAGTGTTAGAAGTACTCATTCCTGGTTCTCCTCTATTGACTCGGTGTCATCTAGTCGTGGTACAGTCTTAACTGCTTATACTGTTCCACCTGGCTGGATTGTCGCCCGAGTGGTCCCAACCAAATAACCCCAAGCAACGCGGTACCTATCTGTCCCGTAGAGAGGAAGTTCAGTGGCAAGACGCAGGAAGCCTGATCTTGCGCTGGCAGCACTCGCAGCCATTCAGGCAGCAGAAATCGAGGATGCTGCAAACGAGTTCAGGGATGTGTGGATGGAGGGAGAGGTGCTCCCGGATTGGCCGACGGCCGTCATCTGGCTTCGGAGTCAGCGGCCCCCGGAGCCGGAGGTGGGGAAACCCTTCGACCTCGAAGTCTTCTACGTACTCGACGAAGACGGGACACCAATCGACAAGATCTTCGCCGATTCGACTTCCGTATTCGGCGATCTGGATCGGGTGTGCCGTCGGTCTGCCGAGTCATATGCTTGGAGCAACATCGAAACCCAGCAATTCGTGCTCCTCGGACGCATCCCTGAACTGAAGGCCGTTCGAGCGAACACAACCTACAAGGTCTTGCTCGGGGCTGTCCTCACCCCTGGCAGGAGCCCTTGGGCGGCGGAGGTAATCCTGACTTGTCGCCCCCAGGCGACGAAGGAGGAGGTTGCCGAATGCTATCAAGCGGCGCGCATCGAGATGCTGGAGGGTGCCCTGGGGCGGAGGTTGGGGGCGCGCAACCGCGCGATTACTGAACCGCGTACTCGCGACCTAGCCGTTCTGGGGGCCCGGGTTTGGTCTGGCGAGTTTGCGTCGCTGGAATCAGTGTTCGAAGCACACCTTGAGGAATACCCCACCGAAACAAACCTGCCCATGAAGACTTTCAAGCGTGATCTGAAATGGTCGTTCATGCGTGTGACAGGTTATCCGCTCAATCTATCCCGACTCCGGGCCTCGCACATTGAAGCAGACATGAATGGGGCCGACCAGGAATGACGAATCAAGACGGCATCCTGAAGGTCGGTCCACAGCACTACCGCGTATTCATTGAGCTGCCCCCGAAAGCCGACGGAAAGAGGCGGCGTGAATCGCGCACGGTCCGTGGTTCCCTTCAGGAAGCAAAGGACCTTCGGGCGATCATGGCCGCCGACAAGTCACGTGGCGGGTATGTTGGCAGATCCGAGCAGCGACTAGCTGACTACCTGGAGTCCTGGCTCACGTGGAAGGAGTCCCGTGTCTCGGGACGGACCTGGAATCGCTATGCTTCGCTTCTGCGTAGCTCCATCATCCCGGCCCTCGGACACCTGCGCCTCCAGGAACTCACACCGCAGCACCTCGACGAGTTCTACGCCAACAGCCTCAAGGCGGAGCCCGGGCAGCGAAAGGGCTCAAAGCTCTCCCCGACAACCGTGCATCACCGTCACGTCGCGCTGAAGATGGCCTTGAAACGGGCTGTAGAGCTCGGCATCCTCGTGAAGAACCCTGCGGACTTCACGCTGCCTCCCCGAGTGAACCGACCTCAGATGCGTGTGCTAGATGAGGCGGAGACCGCAAAGCTCATCGGAGCGCTTGTGGGGACGCGGGCAGAACTAGTCGGCCACCTTGCCCTGATGACCGGGGCTCGCTTGGGAGAACTGCTCGCCCTTAGATGGTGTGATCTCGATCTAGCTGGACAAGTGATGTACGTCCGCCAGTCGCTTGTCGAAAACGTCGATAGCAGGGGTGCGCCGACGTGGTGCTCCTTCAAGGAGCCCAAGTCAGGCAAGGGAAGAAGTGTCGACCTGGATGCGGGGACCGTCGCTCGACTGAAGGCGCACCGCAAGTCCCAGAGTGAGGAGAAGCTCCGCCTCGGCCTGGCATGGACCGACCTCGACCTGGTGATCACCAATGCTGTGGGCGAACCCGTGCGACCCTCAACCGCCTCGACGCATTTCCGAGCAGTGGCGCACGCCATGGGATTCGAACGCCTGCGGTTTCACGACTGCCGCCATACCCACGCGACGATCCTTCTCAAGACCGGCGTTCCGCCACACGTCGTCTCCCAGCGACTTGGTCACGCATCCGTTGCGTTCACACTCGAAGTCTACAGCTGGGTGCTCCCGGGCCAGCAGCGAGCAGCAGCTGACGGATTCGCCGCCGCAGTCGCGGCACAGTAGCACTCAACGGTCTCCAAGCGCCGCACTTCGCGGGTATCCATAATGCCACCCGTCGCCATTCTGTGCCCGTTCGTCGCACCCAGTCTCATCGCGTCCGTGGCACACATGGCACGCGAATGGCACACTTTCGCCCCCTCGACCGTTCGTCGGCGAAAGCGTCAAAGCCCATAAACGCAGGTAGACCCCCCTGTTTGCACAGAGAGGTCTACCGAAATCTTGGTGCCCCCAAGGGAATTCGAATCCTGATTGTGCTTGTGACTATTGGGACTCGTTGGGACTCGTTGGTACAGCGGAGCTGCGGCGAGTCCCAATAGGTACCAACGAGTACCAACAGTCACCATGTATTTGGGCACCAAATCGGGCACCAAATCCGGGGGGCAAGTCGCGGGCGGCCGCAGTGGAGTTCGGGCGCGCGAGCAAGCGCGTAGTCCCGGTGCGCAAGGAACCGCAATCGCCTCGCCCTCTGACCATCAGTCAGCGACATATTGAACGCCGCGCATGCGTCCGGGGCGGTACAATCGGCAAGCCGCCCGGGCCGCAGGGATCAAGTCAACATGAACCAGGGGGCAATCAGAAACGAGAGGTCGCAGGCAGATGGAGCCAGACGAATGACCAAGAAGATCCGCGTGTTCGTGAGCTCTGTCCAGAAGGAGCTCGAAGAC
>JAVERH010000087.1:0-9290 GCA_034007245.1 Coriobacteriia bacterium
CCCGCTGCTCGGGCACGCTCGAGGACCCGTTGTAGGTCGGCACCGGGGAGCAGTGTGCGCGGCACACGACCCGGATGACGTGAGGTGCCCCAGGCATCTCTCAACAACCGCGACGTGGCAATGGCAAGAACGACGACGAACACCGCAGTCACCGCTACGAACCACCATGAGGAGAAGATGTTGTAGAGACCGAGAGCCTCGGCGACGCGAGCCGCGAACGGATTGTCCCTGCACCAGACTGCCGCCACCTCGGCTTGACCGAGAGACGACTGCGGGATCCATGCCCCAAGAGCCCCGAAAAAGGCGACGAACGCCATAAGCGCGATCGAGGTTCTACGGGACGTCATGATATCGAGGATACGGCGCATACTGATGATGGTAGCAGGTGAGGCGGACTGCTCGCGCAAAGGACGCACAACCTACCCGGGCAACCTACCAGTTCTCCCACATGTCGTTAGGATCCGCAGTATTGGTGTTCAGCCCCGTCTGATCGCCCGTGACGCCCCTATGTTGGCCCTTGTTGCATGCGCTCCCGGCCGCTACAGAGCAGTTCTTGGCAACATATGTTCCTGTCGCCTTGGTGAAGCTACTCAACAGCATGGTGCTCACATCGCCTTGATACGCATACCTCGCAGGCATGGACTCTCTATCACCGACCAACCGGGACATCTTCGATCCGTGGGGTACGACGACGTGACAACTCACGCACGCCAGTGGTGGGTGATTAGCCCCGCCAGCCGAATGCGCTCTGTTCGACGCGATGCGAGCGGCCGGGTGACAGTTGGTGCAGAAGATGTTGTCGTAGTCGGCATCGTCGAAGTCGGCGAGGATGATCGGACGCGGGGTAGCCAGGTCGGTCCGCACCGGCCAGTCCGTTGCAGGGCCCCGCAAGGAGAACCGGATCGACGCACCGTGAGGTCCTTGCGGCACGTCTTCAGCGAGAGGGTTGGTCTTCCATCCACCGGAGCCGTCCTCCACCATCGCCATGGGGGCTTCCGAGTCACCGTGGCAGTCCGAACACATCATGGTGTCGTTCGGGGACCAGCCGTTGGAGACTTGCCCGTCATCCAGAGAACTCGTGCCGTATGCAGCGGTATCCTCGTAGCCGGCGATCTTCACCATCGCCGTTGCTTCCGCATCGGGGAAGTAGTACCCGCTCAGCGTCGCAAAGACCGGGTGACGGGAGTTGTTACCCACGTTGAAGTCCTGAGCCACGTTCGTCCACCCGTCGACTGCCGTGTTCGTGCTCGTCGCAAACGGCCCTACCGCCCAGTTCGTCCACTCCATCTTGCCACCCCAGGCACCGAGCGCGACGTTTCCGCTGCTATCAGCGTTCGCGCTCGAGTGACACTTGAAACATATCTCGTATTCGTACGTCGCCATCTGTTTGTACTCGAGCTCATCGTTCACACCGCTGCCGAAGCTGATCGGATCGGTCGTCGGCCAGTTCACCAGAGCCAGATTCGTAAGCTCACCTGACTTGAACCCCACACCACGCACGCCCTTGATGGCATCAGATACGCGGTTGTCCGTTCCGTACACGTGCCTAGCCTTGCCCACGACGTGATGGTTGTGGCAGTCCGCACACTCCACATGCTGATTCACCGCCACGCCGCCGACGACTGTGCCGAGGTATTCCTGCGTCTCATCAACCGATGAGATGAGATGCTTTTTGTAGTACGTGTAGGGCTTGTGGCCGAACTCATTGTCATCCATCTGCTCACCGATCTTGCGGCTCGCCTCGCCCATCAACTGCTCACCGTAGTAGTCGTACTCCGTGTAGTTCAGCTGAGTCCCACACTTCTCCGTGGAGTTGCTGTGGCAGCGGAAACACATGTCTTCCTCATTGATGGTCGCCGTCTGCCCATCGGCAGCGATGGTCATGGCGTTCCGGTCCTGACCGAGCGCGTTGAGCAGACGTTGCTCGGGCGAGAAGTGCACCGTGAACGCGAACGGCGTCGCCTCACCGTACTGCCCGGGAGTAAGCACCCCGTGACACTTCGCACAGTTGCCCTTGAACTCGGAGTCGCCCTTCAGATAGGTGCTCACCTGATAGTTGTGAGGCGATCGGTCCGCTTCCGGGACCAGGTTCCCCGAAGGGTCGGATGGATCCGGCTCGTATCCCCACATATCGTCCTCGACCCGCATCACGCTGGTCGCAGGAAGAACGTTGTCGGCCTGCCCGGACGGCGTCGGGGTTATACCGTCGACCGAACGGTTTATCCTGAATGGCAGCGTATAGGAGTGGCAGCTGAGACAGAGTCCCTCATCGGTGTTGGAGGGCTCTGGCGATGCCGCGGTACCACTGTCACGAAGATTGTAGGCACGCCCGCCCCCAGCTTTCGAATCATCGTGCCCCACGTGACAGCTGATGCAGTAGAGCTCCTGGTTGGCCGCATCGAACGCAGGGTAGTCCTGCTCTTCACCTGGCCCCCGATCGGGCTCCACCCCGTTGAGCACGTGGTGATACACCGGGATGCCCAACAAGGCGAGATCGTCGGGATCCTCGGATTCGGGCATCTCGTTCTCAGTGTAAGCCTCACCATCCACCATGCCCTGGAGCGCACTATGGCAACCGCCCGAAAAACAGCTCGTCGATGCCGT
Organism: Coriobacteriia bacterium; assembly: GCA_034007245.1. Classification (GTDB taxonomy): domain Bacteria; phylum Actinomycetota; class Coriobacteriia; order Anaerosomatales; family Anaerosomataceae; genus Anaerosoma. The sequence goes on from JAVERH010000087.1 coordinate 2,605, forward strand.
GGGAGTAACCGGCGCATGCACGTCATCGTGACACGCAGTGAGACAGTTCTCCTCCACCTGGCTGCTGGCGTGTCCGAATGTGTTGCTAAGACGAAGCTGTGTAGCGCGGTCGAGTCCCACGACAACGCCTTCGCCTTCAGTGACTCCGGCATACGCAGCCTGGTCGCTATCCCAGCCGTAAGGATTCCCGTCACCGTCCGGATCGCTCGACGTATGGCAGGTGAAACAGAACGCTCGCATCCCCGCATCCGTCGAGACATCGAGCGACGAACCGAGCGTGTCTGAGATCAACCGCGTGTTCCCGTTGGCCGAGCCATGCGGATTGTGACACTCGTAACACGGAAGAGGCGTGTCCTGCGGCAAGGTGCTGCTCTCACTCCTGACACGATGGCCGTTGGAGTTGATCGGCGCTGCATCGGTAGCCAGCGCGGATGACGCGATATCGGCAACGACCGGACTCCCCTCGAACTGGATCCCCTCCGCTAACGTCTCGGCGTGGCAGCGGAAGCACACCGCCGCATAGTCACCATCGACCAGATCATCAGCACTCGCCGGATCCTTGGGTGCGCCGAACGTGTCTACCAGTCCGTCGTACTCACTCTTGCCGCGATGGCCGGAGTGACACCACAGACAGTCACCCGCCACGCGTGTCGCTTCGCGGCTCCCTATGGCCCAGTCGGACATAGACCCCGCCGGGATATTCGCATGGGCGTTGCTCGAAGGTTCCGCATAGATCGTTGCGCCGGGAAACGTGCCTTTGATCGGATAGCCGTTGGCCGCGCGGAGCGGTGCACTTACCGAAGGGTACGGCTGGGCTGTCCTGGAACAGTACCAGCTGTGGGTGTCGTCATGGCACGCAAAGCACCAGCTGTTGTCCGCGCCTGTCACCTCACGATCGACTGTGACATTGCCCGGCAGCTTCACGGTGATCGATGACTTCGGGATGCGGAACTCCGTGACCGAATCGGCATGAGGATCATGGCAGTCGGAGCACACGTCAGTGAGGTCGCCCCCGTCACCGGCCGCTTCCACCGAGTGGCCACTCAAGCCATCGAACGCGACGTTGTTCAGGCCGGTCTTGACGTTGACCGCCGACGTTCCATCGTGGCACCCGTAACAGAACGTGACGGGCGTCAGCTCATCGGGATCACCCTGCACGTTCAGGATGTTCTCCCCCACGGTCGCCTGATGCGGCACGTGACACTGCGAACAGTTCGAGCCCTCGACAGTGGCCGCGACGTGTGGATTGGCAGCATAGGCCATAGCGGGCACTCCGCAGCACACGAGAGCGAGCGCTACCGCGGCGACATGTCGCACATGCACGAAGCCGCCCCCGGGAGTCACCCTGGAAGCGCCCCCCTCATACATCGCTGTGTCCAGAAGGCCCAACCGCACACTTCCCGCCTCGGTCAGGAGTACATGACCTTCGGAGACCATACTCATAAGAGCGCGTGACCGCACTCCCTGTCATTGTGCCAGAGCGCACACACGACCGCCAGAGCGATGACACTCGGTCTCCTGCTACAACTCAACCGCCCGTACGTTGTAGACGAACACCCTACCCGACCCGGAGTCGGTGACGTAAAGGCGCCCATCGTCCCCGATCCATGTCGCTCCACGCGGTGATGACATCACCGCATCTGGCACCGAATCGGAGTCGATCATGGCCCGTTCGGCGCCACCCAGGTCAGCGAACGTGACCGAACGATCGAGTCCGTCAACGATCGCGAATACCTCTTCTCCGACCGGCTCGAGCGTACGAGCCATCGAGTAGCCACCAAACGGATCTCCGGCAACCGCTCCGTTCTCTCCGTCGAGCACATACACCGCACCGCTGGACGAGCCGGTCGCCAGGATCAGTCCATCCTTCACACACAGTGCCGTGATCGCACTCTCGGCCTGCAGCGACTCCGGCTCGAGCGTCCTCTGGTGCACACCCTCTTCGTTATAGACCTTGATGGTCTTATCGGCAGAGTCCGCGACAAAGAACTCGCTCACCGCATACGTGACGGCTGTCGGCTGCCGGGGGGCTTCGCCCTCGGCGCCCAGGACCACAGTCACCTTCGCCAACTCAGCCGGCTCGGCATCCACGATGATCACCCTGTTGCCTGCGTTGTCGACGATCGCCAGTCTTCTCCCAGCCACAGCGATGACCGACGGATACGCCGAGACCTGCCCGTCTGCTACCGGCAGGACGATCGAGCCCACGACACCTCCCCGCGTGTCAAAGACCCGCACGACACCGGCGTCGGACTCCGCTACGTAGAGGTACTCGCCATCGAAAGCTATACCGAGAGGGTTGACGAGCGACTCGTCTTCGATGGCAGGAAAGACCCCGGCAAAACTCACGATCTCCTTGGTGGGACCTGCAAGATCGACCTGACCCGGCCGCTGCTGGGGCCACAACAGTATCGCCACGACGACAGCTGCGGCTGCGGCGATGATGACGACCATGCCGACGACCACCGTGCGTGGACGCACGGTTACCGGAACGCGCGACCTGGCCATCAGAAGTCCACGCCGACGATATCGCCCGGAGTCACAGCGTGACAGATCAGGCAGTTGCCGTCCTTCGGCGAGTCGTAGTGACGCAACATGTAATTATGACTCGTCCCGTGAGGGTCATGGCACGTCGTGGTACAGGTGAGATCGGTGCCGGCGGACACGTCGTAGTACACGGAGCGCACGGGATGGTTCTTGTAGCCGGCGGCTGCATCATCGAAGTGCTGGCGCGCATGGCACGGAAAACACACCTCAGGCTGTGGCCCCTTTAGCAGCGGGCCGTAGTCGGAACCGTGCGGTGTGTGGCAGCCCCAACACGGAGTGTTCAGGTGGGCGGACTTGTCGTAGGTGGCTTGTATCGGCTTGGCGTGACAGTCGTAGCATATCCCGTTGTCATCGCCGTAAAGCAGACTCTGGTAGTTGGTCGCATGCGCATCATGGCATCCCGTGCAGTCAAGCGAGATCGTGCCGACCGGGTGATGACTCGCACGCCTGAAGTCGGTCTCGATCCCCGGATGGCAGCCGTAGCAGAGTACGGGCTCGGGGGCACGGAGCAGCGGACCATAGTCGGAACCGTGTGGCTCGTGACAGTCGGTACACGCGTCGTTGGCGTACGGACCATGCTGGACGGCCATACCCGAGAGCCGGGCGACCGACGGGTGACAGGTGAAGCACAGGTCGCGCTGGGCATCTACCAGGATCCCACGGTACGCCGAGCCATGGGGATCGTGGCAGTCCGTGCAGTGGAAGCCTGCCACCGGAGCATGCACCTGCATGCGATCGAGCTCGGGACCGATCGGGTGACAAGTGATACAGAGATCCTCGACCGTCATCGTCAGCATGCTGGAGAAGTCCGAGGCATGGGGGTCGTGGCAGTCGATGCAGTTACCGTTGGCGAACGGCGCATGTGGATAGGCCGAGTTGATCAGCGACCCCATGTCTCCATGACACATCATACAGAGCTCATTGCCAGGGAGCACGAGCTCCGACGTCTCACCCTTGATCTGCGTCTCGGTCACACTCTTGACAGCACCGTCCTCGACGGACTGCTCACCATCCCGGTCGAAGATATCCAGGACGAGCTTCACGGGTATCCACTCGACGAGCGTGCGTGCTCTATTCCATCCCTGCACCGCACCGTCGAACACCGTCTCGGTCTCGAGCTGACCATGCGGCGTATGACAGGTGGTGCACTGCTCAGCCATGAAAGGGTTGTGGACCACATCGCGATCGAACTCGGGGATGAGCTCGACGTGACACTGGAGACACTCGAGATTGTCGGTGATACCACGGACGACCTCGTCCTCGCTACGCAGCGAGAGGACCTGCATGGCCGTGGTCATCGCGAAGAGGACGAGCAGGATCAGCACGACGACAGCGAACACGCCGCGGCCACGACGACCGGACGTATCCTCCGTCGTATCCGCGGCACCATCCACCGCTGTATCCTGGTCCTGCTCCGTCACTATCGCTCTCCCACCACATGCTGTATCTGTCCGATCTCAGTCGTCACGATCGGCTAGCCGCCCTTGCGATGGCAGTTCGTGCACAGATCGTTCTCCACTTCGATGAGCAGTCTCGCGTTCGTCGACTCATGCGGGAACACCTGGAAACGCGGGTTGTCATCGTTCGTCGACGGGTCGGCGGGCGACCCGTCGACATCGGTGACAGTGAATGTCTCCGACGCATCGACCACCTGGAGTGTGACGTCACCCACGCTGCGAGCATCCTCGTGACACTGCTGGCAGACCGGGTAGTGACCGGACTGGTTGCTCACGCGCGGTTTGGGCATCACATACCCGTTGTTGTTGCGGCCGAGGGTACCCATCGTGTTATCGAAATACACCACGTTCTCATACGTGAACGGTGCGCTCGGGCTGGACTGCGTGATCTTCGAGTCGACCGGGTGGTTCATCACCTGGGCGGCAGTATGACCCGACAGCCTACCCACGTGACAAGCACCGCACCAGTCGGATCCGTACACATCGATCGAAGTGGACGCTCCTGTGGGCTGCTGCCTGAGAAGACGGGAGGACGTGACCTTCGTGGTATCCGGAGGACCGTCGGGCAGGCTATCGACCGAACGCGCACGATCGCCCGTGAACGCCGCAACCACGTTGGCTCCGTGCGGACTGTGACAGTCGGTACACGTGAGAACACCCGCGACCCCGGAGAATGAGACACCATCGAGCGAGCCACCCGTCGCGACATCGCCGCCGGGAATCGACGTCTGTCCGACCATACTGTGATCGGACGCGGGGTCGGTGACTCCGGTCCTCGCTTCGATAACACCATAGACACCCTCGCCACCGGTACCATCGTGGCAGGTCTCGCAGGTCTCAAGGATAGTCGCGGCCGGAAGCAGTACGATGCCGTCGGCTGGTGCCTTGTGTACCGAGTGGCATGTCACACACTTGCTGCTCGTCGCGGTATAGCCACTGTGCGGGCCGGATGGATCGGCAGTGTCCAGGCCGTGGCACTTCACGCAGTCCGTGCTCGAACCGACCTCATCGTAGGCATACGCCGAAGACGCGACAACACACATCGCGACAGCAATCCCCCCCACGACAAGCCAGTGCTTCATGGACACGATCAGATACATCCGCCTCCCCATGGTGCTGCGTGAACGCACACCCAAGGGTGATGATACCAAAGAGACGCTCGTCACATAGCGAATATCAGAGGCTGAAACGCACCATCTGCATCCGTCCGTTACCTTTATCGGCGACCAGAGCGAAGCTCCGGAACACACTGATGTCGTTTGCGAAGTTCCACTGCCCCGGCTCCACCCCACGATCGCCGTACCGCGCAAGCACCTCGCCCTCCGATGAGATCCGCACGATCTCGAAGCTGAACGCATCCGCCACCAGAACCGATCCGTCGTCTTCCACGCAAAGCCCGCGTGGAAGCTGCAGGGGGCGCTCGGACGTATCGCCCATCCCCTCGGGGATCGTCCCCACCTGCCAGCGTACCTGTCCGTTGGGTGTGAACGCCGTCACGCGACCGTGGTTGGAGTCCGAGACATAGACGGTCTCACCGTTCCTGCTCACAGCGATCCCGTTGGGCCGATCGAGGTCACCCTCTCCGGAGCCGGGCTTACCCCACTGGGTCACATACTCACCCTCGAGCGTGAAGACCACCACCTGATAGGCATCGGTGGCATACACGCGATCCCCACTCACTGCAACATCCGTGACCGCGATCCCCCGGCCTTCGTAACCGGAACCACCTTTCCCGGTGACCTCGGTCGGATCAGGAAAGCGACGCAGCGGAGTCCCGTCGGGATCGAACACCTCGATGGAGTCGTTGTAGAAGCTCGCGACGTAAACGTTCCCATCATCATCGAGGTCGATACCTACGGGATAGTTGAGTGAACCCGGTTCGTATGTCGCGGTAGCACCGACGGAAGGCTTTGCCACACCGAAGCTGCCGAACTCTTGCACGAACCGCCCCTGCGCATCGAACTCGCACACCCGGTTGTTCCCGGAGTCCGTGACGTAGATCCGTCCATCATCGCCTGCAGCCACACCCATCGGCCCATCGAATCTGGGCGTCTCACCCTCGGCGGGACCGTAGACCTGCCACACCGACTCGACCCCGGGCGATGACGTTGGCTGCGGTGTCGGGGCGCCCCCACGACTCAGATAGAAGAACAGGTAGAGGAGTAGCGCGACAAGGATGACCGTCAGCATGACCGCAAGTCCCGCGAACGCCTGGCGCGCCGTCAGCGCAACCATACTACGCTGCGTGCGCTTCACTGGTCCACTCCGAGCCGGACAAGCCCCTCACGGGCCTCGGCATGATCAGGCACATACTCGAGCGCTCCCTGATAGTACGCGATCGCCGGCTCGTCGAGTCCGAGCTGTTCGCATGAGTAGCCGGACAGATACTGCAGATCTGCGAACTCGGGGCGCGCCTTAGCCACCGGCTCGAGTGCCGTGAGCGCAGACTTGTAGTGCTTCTGGCCGATGTAGTACTCGCCGAGAGTCTTGGCGGCCAGCACGTGGTCCGGTGCGACCTCGAGCACGTCCCACAACACCGCCTCGGCCTCGGCTCCGCGGTCGAGCGCCAGGAGTGCTGTGCCCTTGTTGTAGAGCGCCCCTTGGTTACCGGGATCGATCTCGAGCACGCGCTCGTAGCCCTGCAGTGCTGCCTCAAAGTCGCCGTCTTGCTGATCCGCATAT
>JAVERH010000088.1:0-9237 GCA_034007245.1 Coriobacteriia bacterium
CACAAGGCGACCGAGACTCTCCGGATGGAAGCCGTCGACGTCCTTCTCCGGTGCGATCCGAGCGATCACGGACTCAGCGTCGAGATGGGCGGGCAAGGGCATCTGCACGAGAATCCCATGGATCGCAGGGTCCGCATTCAGTTCGTCGATCAGTGCATCGAGATCGGACTGACTGATGGTCTCTGGAAGACGGTGATCCCGGCTCTCGATACCCACCTCGATGCAGTCTCGCTCCTTCATGCGTACGTACGACGCGGATGCGGGGTCGTCACCCACGAGCACCACCGCAAGACAGGGAGTCACACCACCAGCCACGATCTCGCCCGCCGCCCGGGCCGCCTGCTCCCGGACCTCGGCTGCCAACTTCACGCCATCGATCATGGTGGCCATGCGACGTACCCCTCTCACTCGTCTGTTCACAACGCCCGTCAGTGTACCCGACACCCGCGTGTCGCGACACTACGAGACGCCCCGCTCCTTCACAAAACGGAGCACATCCCGAAACGCTGCGGTGCCCGCCTTACCGAGTGCCTCGTAGACGACCTGCTCGGCCGTCGTCACCACTGCGCCGGCCGTACGCAGGCGGTCAAGCGCGACTCTGTGGTCCGACATGCGCCGCGAGCAGACCGCATCTGCCACGACATGGACCGCGTAGCCCTCACGAAGAAGCCCTAGCGCTGTCTGTAGCACGCAGATGTGCGTCTCCATACCTGCGATCACGACAGTACGACGGCCTGTGGCCTCGAGCCGCGCCTCGAACTCTGGCTCCCCCGTCGAGTCGAACATCATCTTATCCACCGGCACATCCGAACCGAGCGCCTCGTATAACCCGGGGACCGTATCGCCGAGTTTGCCGGGATTCTGTCGTGTCACGATCACCGGCATACTCAGACGATCCGCCACACGCACGAGCAACGTCACTCCGGCTACCACCTCATCCCGTACATCCATGGCATCGGCAAGCGATGACTGCACGTCGACCACCACAAGCATCGCATCGCCGAGAGTAAGGACGCTCTCCTGTGCCGGATTCATAGACCTCTCCCGCCATCCCATCTCCGAGTACAGCCTCAGCAAGCGACACGCGGCATCTGCCGCCTGTCGGAAGCGTCGGATGCCCGGCGGAGTCCCTGCACGACATCCATCCTGCTATGCTCCCACGTATCCGTCCCTTTTGGATGGGTACGTATCTTAAGAGAGTACCCTTACGACGTCTTCTAAGGAGGACCCCATGTCCGATGCACCGATCCTCGAGCCTCTCAACCTGGTTGCTGACTTCGAAGCCGCTGGTGACTTCGAAAAGAAACACACCCCGTACATCACTGTCGAGCAGACCGACGAAGGCCACCGGCTGAACATCAAGATCGGCCAAGAAGTCCCACATCCCAACCAACCCGGCCACTGGATCGGCTGGATCGAGCTGCTTATCGGAGACGCCACAGTGGCGCGATTCGACCTTGCACCGACAGTCTCGATTCCGGTCGTATCCGTGGTGCTCGATGCCCAACCCGGAACCGTCGTCCGCGCCATCGCACACTGCAACCTACATGGACTGTGGGCCTACGAGATCACTTTGTAGCGCTGCCATCCCGTTCCGTCGTATCAGCGGACCGGCTCATACGAGAGGCCCGGATGAAGATCCGGGCCTCTCGTTCTGTCCTCATGGAGTTCGCGTTCACTGGCGAGGAAACCATCCGACCTTCCAGGCACCCTCTACCTGCTCGATCCGCCACCACTCACCGGGCTCTTCGACGATGATCTCGTCGTCCCCACTCGTCACCCGGTACGCGACCCTGACATACGCAAGCGTCGAAGCGACGACACGCTCCTCCAGCACCCGCACATCGAAGTAGACCTCGCCGGCATCCTCCCAATCGAAGGCCCAGGTCTCGTAGTCCTCGGGCGGTGAGCACCCGTACGTACTCCAGACCTCCTCGGGGTCACCGGTACCGACTGCGGCGATGTGCTCATTGAAGGCGTCCGTAGGAGTGCGACCCGCTCGATCCTCCGCAGCAAGCGCCGGATCGGCGTCGGGAACCTCCTCCTGGGTATCAGCGACTCCTTTGACCTCATCCGGAGCTGACACCACATCAGCCGCGGCGTCCTTATCGAGAACAGGGACAGTATCCCCCTCCGGTGCCGTACAACCCGCTGTACCCAGCGCGACCATCAGCGCCAGCGCGACACCCAGCGCACCACGCACCACTATCATCATCGGCGGTCACCCACCTCACTCGATGTCGCGCGCTCGCTCCGACGCTGCCCCCGTACACCGAGCGTCGTACCTACAACAACGACCACGATCCCGATCACTATCCCGACAAGCACCTGCGGGTCGTCGAACATCTATACCCTCCTTACCGGGACCGGGCTGACCCGGGACCCTAGAACAAGCCGTCCTGCCGGAGCTGCTCCTCAGGAGTCGCTATGCCGAGGTGCTGATACGCACGCTGCGTGGCCTGTCGCCCCTTCGGGGTACGCGCAAGAAGACCGAGCTGCAGCAAAAACGGCTCGTACACGTCTTCCAGGGTATCCGGCTCCTCACTCACCGCTGCGGCCAATGTATTGAGCCCGACCGGGCGACCGCTGAACGTCTGCGTCAACGCCTCGAGGATCGCGATGTCCATCCGATCCAGCCCGACATGGTCGACATGGAAGAATGCCAGCGCTTCCGCTGCGATATCCTCGGTGATCCGCCCGTCGTAGCGCACCTGGGTGTAGTCACGCACTCTCTTGAGCAACCGATTCGCGAGGCGTGGTGTACCACGTCCTCTGCGCGCGATCTCCTCGGCACCCTCGTGATCGATCGGCACATCGAGTATCTCGGCGGATCTCCGCACGATCGAAGCGAGCTCATCGACCGTGTAGTAATCCAAACGAAGCGCCATGCCGAACCGATCGCGCAGCGGACCGGTCAGCAGGCCCGTGCGAGTCGTTGCACCGATCAACGTGAACGGTGGCAGATCGAGACGCAAGGAGCGCGCGGCTGGCCCTTTGCCGATCACGATATCGATGGAGTAGTCCTCCATCGCCGGATACAAGACCTCCTCCACGACCCTGTTCAGCCGGTGGATCTCATCGATGAAGAGCACATCGCGCGGCTCAAGGTTCGTCAGGATCGCGGCAAGATCACCCGCTCGCTCGATAGCCGGGCCGCTCGTCTGCCGCATCTGCACGCCGAGCTCGGCAGCCACCACACCCGCAAGCGTCGTCTTCCCAAGGCCCGGAGGGCCCGAAAGGAGTAGATGGTCAAGCGCTTCATCGCGAACGCGAGCAGCATCGATCAGTACGCCAAGGTTATCCTTGACGCGTGTCTGGCCGAGATACTCGTCGAGCTTGCGCGGACGCAGACTGCGGTCGATCTCCAGGTCGTCCTCGGTATAGTCCGCCGAGACAAGACGCTCCTCGTCAGGCGTGTAGTCCTCGCGCTCCCAGACGGTACTCACGATATCGCTCCGTCCGTCTGCGCAGCATCCCCACCACCTGCAGATATACCCATGCCTACAGCGGGCTCCAGAACCTGCAGTCCGACGGAGACCCTGGCCGCAAGCGCGAGAGCAAGCCACGCACCGAGAGCGATCCCCGGTGCAAAGAGCAACGTCACGGTACCCGCAAGCGACTCTATGCCACCTGAGCCACCCCAGTACTCCGCGAGCGGGATGGCCAGAGCCGCCTCTGCGATCGCCAGAACCCACAGTACGCCAAGCGTGACTGCGGTCGAGCGATCCGGGCGTCGCGCGACCAGAAGGCCGAGTACCAGAAGGAGCAGCATCGGGACCAGAACCAGTAGACCGAGTGCTACCCCGGCTTCATCACCGGCGAACCCCAACAGCGCCACCAGCGCCGCAAACGCGACCGCCTGCCCGGCGGGCGCCCACGCAGCGAGCAGGACACGGGTCGCGGTTCGCCGACGAGCGAACACCCAAGAACCGATCACCAGTGGCAGGACGAACAACGCGATCAGCACCGGTATGATCAGAAGCGCCGGCCTCCACACGAGAGCAAGCAGCGTCGTCGCGATCACCACCTGCATGGCAGGCGCTGCGATCGCGAGCCGCCGCCTGGTCTCCAGATCCATCACAGACTCCCTCCAAGGCGCCTGAGTGCCTGCCGCAGTAGCGCCTGTGCGTCACCCGAACCATCGTACCCTTTGAACGCTGCGGCGATCTCGTTGGCGCTGAAGCCCATCGACGCGAGCGCGGCGGACGCCTCGGCGCTTGCGCCACCACCAACAGGTCGGTGGATATCGCCGCCCAGTTCTCCGATCCGGTCCTTCAACTCGATGATGAGCCGTTGGGCCGTCTTCTTGCCGATTCCTGGCACCGTTGCGATCAGCGCATCGTCATCACGCAAGATCGCATCCTTGAGCGTTGCGGGGCTCAGCACCGATAGGATCGAGAGTGCGACTTTTGGACCGACTCCACTGACACCGATGAGTCTCTCGAAGAGTTCCTGTTCGTCAAGGCTCTCGAAGCCGTAGAGTGACAGCGCGTCTTCCCGTACCTGCAGGTGCGTGTAGACCGTTACATCGTCGCCCACTGCAGGTAAGTTCGCCAGCGCACCGGTAGCCATCGCTATGCGTAATCCTAGTCCGCCGACATCGATGACGCACGCACTCGCAGACTTCGCGGTGACCCGTCCCGTGACTTGGGCGATCATCCGGCACCCCCTCCCGTTCGCACGATCCGCATGTTCACGTGAGTGATCGCAGCCGCAAGTGCGTCTGCCGCGTGGTCGGGTTCAGGCAGATGAGGCAGGTCGAGTATCGCTCGCACCATGTACTGCACCTGCTCTTTATCCGCACGTCCGGTTCCCACGGTGGAAAGCTTGATCTCGCCCGGCCCGTACTCGCCGACCTCCATGCCGGCGACCGCCAGCAAGGCCACACCTCGAGCCTGACCGGTCGCGAACGCAGTCTTCACATTCGTGGAAAAGTACACGTTCTCGATACCGCACTCGGTGGGCCGGTATCGTTGGATGACATTGATGATCCCCGCGTGGATCACGGCAAGCCGCTCGGCCACCGGCGCATGCGTATCCGTGACGATACAGCCGTATGCAAGGCACGAAAGCGAACTGCCGCGCTGCTCGATGACACCCCATCCGGTGTTTTTTACGCCCGGATCGATACCCAGCACGATCACGCTATCTCCCCACAGGCGACAGTCGAACGTATGTTCAGAGGATACCGCTCGCCACTGACAGGGTAAAGCGCATCAGGTGTGGGCTACAGGACACCGTCACTCATCGAGCGCAGCGGCGATCTCGTCCGTGAGCTCCATCGTGTGGTATACGGTCTGGATGTCGTCCGACTCCTCGAGCCGGTCGACAAGACGAAGCACCTTCTTGGCATCCTCGACCGTCACGGCTACCGGGGTGGTCGGCTCCATCACGAGCTCCGCGCCCTTCACCGGGACCCCGGCCTCCTCTAGCGCTGCATTGACCCGCATCACGTCCACCGGCGCGGTATAGACGACGTATCCCTCATCGATAGCTTCGAGGTCATCGCCCCCCGCGTCAGCGACCAGCAGCATGAGCGTATCCTCATCGGGCGCTCCCGCGCCATCGATCGCGATCTCACCGCGTCGCTCGAACTGGAATGCCACCGAACCAGTCGCACCAAGGTTGCCACCAGCACGGGTGAACGCAGCCCGCACATCCGCCGCCGTGCGATTGCGGTTATCGGTGAGCGCTTCCACGTAGATCGCTACGCCCGCCGGAGCGTACCCCTCATAGACGACCTCCTCGAAGTCGGCCGCATCGGCACCGGCTCCGAACGCCTTCTTGATGGCGACATCGATCTTGTCTTTCGGGAGAGAATACGACTTCGCTTTGGCGATCGCCGCAGCAAGCGACGCATTGTTCTCCGGATTCGGGTCGCCCCCGGTCTTCGCTGCAACGGTGATGACGCGGGTCAGCTTTGAGAACAGCGCCGAACGCTTCGCATCGACCGCTGCCTTCCGGTGCTTCGTGGTTGCCCACTTAGAGTGTCCGGACATCGAAGATCCCTTCTATTATGCCGCGATGACGCGATCGACGAAGTACCGGTGCACCCGCGGATCACCGGTGAGTTCAGGGTGGAACGTGGTCGCAAGCATGCGACCCTCACGTGCTGCGACGATCCGACCATCGTGCTCGGCGATGACCTCGACTCCCTCACCGACCTGCTCGATATACGGAGCCCGGATAAAGACCCCCGGGAACGGCTCTCCGATGTCTGCGAAGTCGAGCGGCGACTCGAACGAATCGACCTGACGGCCGTACGCATTGCGATGCACCACGATATCCATCAGCCCGAGCGGCTCCTGATCCGGTCGCCCGTCGCCGATCGTGCGTGCCATGAGGATTGCGCCGGCACACGTGCCCCACACCGCCATGCCGGACTCACATGCCTCGCGAATCGCCTCATAGAACCCGTAGGTTCGCATGAGCTTCGCGATAGCTGTGGACTCCCCGCCGGGCATCACAAGACCATCAACTCCGGCCAACTGTGCCGGCAGACGGACCTCGGCGACCGATACACCAAGCGTCTCGAACACCAGGATATGCTCTCTGAACGCGCCCTGGAGCGCGAGAACGCCGACACGCACGACTACCAGCCCCGCTCCTGCATACGCTCGGCATCGGGGATGTCGGAGATGTTGATACCCACCATCGCCTCGCCAAGATCACGCGAGACACGGGCGATGATATCCGGATCGTTGTAGTGCGTAGTAGCCTCGACGATCGCGCGTGCCCGCTTCACGGGATCCCCGCTCTTGAAGATGCCGCTGCCGACGAAGACACCGTCGCAACCCAGCTGCATCATGAGTGCTGCATCCGCAGGGGTGGCGATACCGCCGGCCGAGAAGTTGACCACGGGCAGTGTACCGTGCTCATGGACCCACTTCACCAGATCGTATGGTGCCTGCAGGTCTTTAGCCGCCCCGAAGAGCTGCTCGGGGCGCAGGCCTGCCACCCACGCCATCTCATCGAGCATCGTTCGCATGTGACGTACCGCTTCGACGACGTTGCCGGTACCCGGCTCGCCCTTCGTCCGGATCATCGAGGCACCCTCACTGATGCGACGAAGCGCCTCGCCGAGGTTACGGGCACCGCATACGAAGGGAACCGTGAACTCCCACTTATCGATGTGGTACTCGTCGTCGGCTGGGGTGAGCACCTCGGACTCGTCGAGATAGTCGACGCCAAGGGTCTGCAGTAGTTGAGCCTCGACAAAGTGTCCTATGCGGCACTTGGCCATAACCGGTACGGAGACCGCCGCCACGATCGCCTCGACGATCGTGGGGTCCGCCATACGAGCAACGCCGCCGGCTGCGCGGATATCCGCAGGCACGCGTTCGAGTGCCATGACCGCAACAGCTCCCGCGTCCTCGGCGATCTTCGCCTGCTCGGGCGTGACGACGTCCATGATGACGCCACCTTTGAGCATCTCCGCAAGCCCGGTCTTGACGCGCGGCGTTCCAGTGGTTGGATGTTCATTCATCAGATGCGCTCGCTCCTCAGAGAGTTCGGGGCCGCCGCAGCGTCCCGGCGGGTTGATGACTTACAGATTCTACCCGCGCACGCCCGAGCGAACAACCTCGCCGAGCGTGCCGGGGGACTACTTCATCGAGATATCGACCGACGTGTTGACCACCTGGAACCAGGTGTTACCCGGCAACAGCTCGATCTGCGTGCCGTCCTCGGCTTTGAAGACCGGCGGTGCGTCGGCCCCCGCTTCCCAGGTACCGGCGAACGCCTGCCCTCCACAGAAGACCGTGGCTTCGCCACTACCGACGAGTGAGATGTCATACGTGGTACTACCAGCCTTATCTTGACTGGCAGCCGTGTACTTCGCCCACAGGACCACCACATTGCGAGCGGAGACCTGCTTCCCGGTCTCGTCATCGGTGAACGGCGTGCCGTTGTTCACCCGCAGATACGCGTCTGTAGCACTGTCATACGTCCAGGTGACCTGGTTGTACGACGAGAACGGGATGTCGACCGAAACCGCCGGAGTACCGGTAGCCACAGAGGAAGACTTCTTGAAAGCGAAACCTCTCACCTGGGCAGTCGCCGCCATACTGCGATCCCCGGCCTCAGCGCGGAGTTCCGGAACGGACGTGTAGAGATTATGCGGGCGTGGGCGCTCGCCCGAACGTGTGAACGGCTTGGTCACGCCCGCATCCTCGCTCAGATTGTCGAGACCAGCCGCACGAACACTGGAGTTCACTGACGTGCTCGCACCCGAGAAACAGAACAGCGCCTTGTACTGCGGGACAATATCGATATCCGACAGACGCGCGGAACGCACCGGCCCGACGGCCGTCGGTGCCTCGGAGTGGAACAAGGCGTTGAACCGGGTGATCCCGCCTTCCGTCACCGACTCGTATACGACGTCAGCGAGTTGCAGGTTCGCCTGCGGCCGAGACTCACGCGAGTTCTCGACCTTGATCGAGACAACACGGTTCGCGATAGCCTCGGCCGATGGAGCCTCGAGTCCTGTGAGTGGCCACAGGATCGGCTCGATGGGCTCGGGTTCGGACCGCTCGCCAGAAACATCCGGCCAGCCGGTAACGATCTCGGGCTCCTCGGCACCGCATCCTGCGGCACCCACCAACACGAATGACAGCATGAGGATCGCTGCAATGATGCGTCGGGTCATCAGATATCCTCCTTCGGGTCTCGAACCAGCATAGGGAGGCGCTCGGAGAGGGTCAATCGAACACCCACTGCCGTCATCGCGATGTCATCGTACGATACACAGTCCACCACGCCCGGCAGACGCACCCTCCCACTGGACGTATACTCGTATCCAGAAGACGGAGGCTACAATGTCATGCTACCTGCTCCACATACTCGAACAACAGGATCCTCAGGCCTACGAGGATCCAGACGTGAAAGACATCGTCGGTGGCCTCCCGCAGTTCTTCTGTACGCACTGCCAACCCATCCGTCGGCTTGCGCCCGGCGAGGCGATGAAGTGTATCCACCGGGAGTCACCCTGTTGGATGGCTGACCCTTGCGCCTAGACGACCTCGTCCGCTCCCACACTCGAGGCAGACTCTAGCGACTCCCTGTCGTCCCTACCGGCCGCCGAGTCATCGTCATCCGGCAGTCGACATGCACGCCAGACGAGCCAGGCGCCTACCACCACCATCGGCACACTCAGAAGCTGACCCATCGTCAAACCACCGGTCATGAAACCGAGCTGTATGTCGGGTTCGCGGAAGAACTCGATCGTGATCCGGAAGA
>JAVERH010000089.1:0-9164 GCA_034007245.1 Coriobacteriia bacterium
TTCATCGGCACCATCGTCTCTATCCCCTTTCCGATACGATCGCATAGGTGTACTCGGTCGAGACCCAACGCAGTTTGGTGTCTCCTTTCAGATGATTGCGTTCTCGCGGAACTCGTCTGCCAGTTCGGGGAATCGCTCGGCCAGGGTCTCGAAGTAGTCCTGCCACTCGACGAGTTCACTCATACTCATGTCCCGCTCTCCGGCGAGGTGCGACCACTCGATCGCCAGGTCTCGCGCTTCGTTCGCCGTCTTCACCGCGTGGGGGTCTGGCCAGACCATCATCAGACTACCTCCCTTCGATCTTCGTGAGTATCGCGTTCATATCTTGGTGCACCGTATCGAGATCGCGATCGAGTACGGTCTCGTCGCCCGCGAGGAACAGACTCAGTAGGTGCGCGGAGTTCGCCAGTGTCCAATACATCTCCGGTGCTGCGGCGAACAGGGCGGCAAGGTCGTGATCGGCGGCAGTGTACTCGCCGAGGTCTGCGACATTGCGCCCACCCCACCGATTCTCACGGATCACGAGACGATCGGGTGCGTTCTCGACCATCACGCGGGACGCCACGAGTGGCATCGTGTAGTTAATCATCGTGATCCTCCTTCATCAAAAACGTCTGTCGTGATGTTGGTCTCACCTTGGACACGCACGAACACGCGTGCCCACGTCCCGAGGGTCTCGCTTGTGGCGAGGTGGACTCGGATCAGCGAACCGTCGGGGAACTCGATCTCGATCCGATCCCTACCGATCGTCTCGTCCGTTTGGCTGAACTCGAACTCCTGCTCCGAATGGATAAGGGTCACGAGGGTATCGCTCAAGGTGTGCAGAATCATCGTTCAGTCCTCCACGTTGTTCACGGCGTCGGAATACAGTGCCAGGTCAAGCCAGTCGATCGCGTCGAGCGCGGGCTGTAGAAGATCGGAGATGACGCCGTTGGTCGGGAACGTCTCACATTCGTAGAACGCGTCGGCGATCTGATCGGCGAGAGTCTCAACGCTCGTCTCGTCCTCAACGGCGTTCTCCGCAAGTTCGGCGAAGTAGTCGCCGTAGTACATCGACACGCACCACGTCTCTCGGTTTGCCCACCCGTTGTACGCCATTACTCGTCCCCTCCGTTCTGATGATAATCCGCCCAAGATTCGAGCACGTCCCACGTGATCCCGATGTTCGCGTCGTGATTGTCGAGTGCGGTAGCCAGCACGTCGCGGGCGTCCTCGACGGTCAGGTCGGGGGCGATCGACAGCACGTCCTCGACGTTCCAAGCGATCACGATCGTGTCCTCGTCCACGAAACCCCACCGCACCTGCTCGACTGGGGCGTTCTCGACGAACCTCACCTCGGTATTGAACATGTTCTCGTCGCACGCCGGACAGCACCAGGGGTAGGTCTCCATCAGGTCGCGATCGGTCTGCCGCTCGACCTCACACCCGCACCGCACGCACTCCATATGTCCGATCATCGTTCAGTCCTCCATCGTCGCGATAGTGAGTATGCCCTCGTCGTTGTGTACCGTCGCCGACGCGCCGACCCGATAGAACGACGTTACGATCTCCTCCTTACGCAACGCCACCCGCCTCTGTTCCTCCCGCGTGACATTGCCGTAGGGCTTTGCCATGATCTCCATGATCTCGTCGTCGTCTCGCGTCAGGTAGTCCACCAACGCGTCCTCCGACGACCCCCCCCGCGCACGCTTGTCAGGTATGCCGTGCTGCCGTCCTGGAACACTCTCACGATGTTGATCGTCTTGTCCATCGTTCAGTCCTTTCGGGTGGTGTTATCTCTCACTCACAAGTCTCACTCTACGCCGTCCCACTCCGATTGTCAAGGGGTTTCAGCGATGTTTTTCAACGACTTTCCCGTGCCCGTTCGCGTGTCGATCACGGACGTGGGAGGGGTGTGGGAGGGGTGAACTCTCAAGTCAAGGTCGAGGGTGTCATAAGTGTAAAACGCGTGGGATCGTGTCGGAATCGGCGCTTCGGGTCGATTATCGGGAAAGAACGGGAAAGTCGTGCAAGGCTCTGACCTGCGGTTTTGTTGTTGACTTTCCCGCTTTCCCGTTTTTTCTTCAGAGGAGTCCTTTACTAGAAAAATCAAAGATAAAAACACTATAGGGGTTATATACGGAAATGGAGGAAATCGGGAAAGTGGGGGTCGGAAAAGGGGTCGTTTGGGCAGGTCAGGGGGTGTTTTTGGGACTTTCCCGTTTCGGGAAAGATCGGGAAAGTCGAGGAAAGTGGCGGGAGACGAGGGTGTGGGGCGTTGCAAGGTGGATCGAGACAAGGAAATCGGCCTGCGGCATTGACTCCGGCGAACGCGTGTGCTATAGTGGGGACGTGTCGGAAAACTTCCAGACGATCGGAGTCTGTCAACGTGGCAAGGTCGAAGAAGAAGAACGCGGATGGTGCGAGTGCCGAGGGCGTGACGAGCAAGGCACCGCCAGGATCGAAGCAGCGCGCACTGGACGATATCGGACGGTATATCGAGAATCCGGACGCGTTGATGGTATCGCATGGAGTCGCGTCGAACGCGTTGAAGTCAACGGACAACATGAACATAAGCCCCTCCAAGTTGTACGAGGACGGAGGACACAAGCTGCGAGTGATCCAGTATCTCGCTCACCGTGGATCAACTGCGAAGTGTCCGAGGGATCGCGAAGGTATGTTCGCCGAGATCGAGCAGTTCTTGGAGTTCTGCGGCGTGAACAAGGTACCTCCTACCATCGGTGGATTCGCAGTGTGGTGCGGGATCACGTTGGTGCGCTTCGAGCAGATCATCCGAGATAAGAACAATGCGGAGTTAGCACAATCTGCTGGAATTGTCAAGGAGATTATCAGGAACTTCCTGGAAATATCTGCCATGGACTCATCACTAAATCCTATAGTGTACTTTCATCAAAACAAAGTGTACTACGGTGCGGTGGAGAATCAGCAGGTCACGGTACGCGTTGAGGACAATGCGACGGAGATAACTCCGGAAGAATATGCGGCACGGATCGAATTGCTCCGAGGTGGTGAAGTCGAGATGATCGAGGGCGAGGACGGAGTGTATACCGTCCCCGCCGAGTGATGTTAACCTCCTATGATCGTACCGATGAACAGTGCAAGGATCGAGCCGACGTACAGTGTGGCGAGTAGAAGCACGGCGCCGATACAGTCTCCGAGTGTAGGCCAGAAACGATCATCCATAGCAGATCACCCCAAGATCGACGTGCAGGAGGTCGAGGTCTGCGGGCTCGAGCGGTTCGTCGCCCTCGTACTCGTACCATCCGCAGGTCGGACACTCCGAGTCACATTCTCCGATGATCGACCCGCACGTGGGACAGATTGTTTCCATGATTAATCCTCCTTAATGTCGAAGTAGTATATGCTGCGATCTGTACAAGTGCGGAGTGTAGGAAACGCGCGCCGGACGATCCCCTGCAACCGTGACGTCGTGCGAGAGAAGTAGCGGTTGTCGAAGTATTCCGGTTCCCCGTGGCGGTTCGTGCGGAGGATCAGCATATCGTAGGAGAATACCACGTACTCCGTGTGGTTGTAGTACCACCGTCCGGCACTGCTATTGCCGTCGAAGTCTTTGAGGTGCTTCGATTCGAGGATCGTCTGAATATCGCTGTAGTTACTGTATCTCACGATCATCACTCCATTCGTGTCGGGTGCCGCTTACAACTAATACACTACGCTTCAATGGTACCGTTTGCAAGGGATCGAGCAAAGTTTTTCGGGACGTTTTCAATGGTACCGTTTGCAAGGTAATTCCGGCGATGATCCCCGCGCGCCCAGCGCCCAGCGCCCAGCGCCCAGCGCCCAGCGCCCAGCTTGCGCCCAGCGCCCAGCTTGCGCCCAGCGCCCAGCTTGTACCACGTGAGACGCGCTAGAATCGCCCACACTGCCCGCATTAGTCCGACCACGTACATACCCCAATCCCCAAAGCAAACGACCACCTAATCGCAATAGGTGGTCGCTTACTGTTCGATTGTAGCGCGCGTTATGCGCGCGTTCTGTTATTCGGCTTCGCTTACATACTCCGATTTGTGCGTCCGAATGTTGTAGATCGCTGTTTGTCCATGCTTGCGCGCAAGCGCCAGCGCGATATCTCGTGCGGACTCGGGCAGAACAATCGAACCGTCGACGAATACCAGCCCGCGATGCTGCCATGTACCCACGTACTGCACGTCGGCGCCGATATGAGACGGCCACGCGCGCGCGATACGCTCCCATAGCGACGCTATAGGGGCGGCAATAGCTTCTCCATACTCGGCAACCGATACCACGTATCCCGATCCGTACCGCGCATGTAGATCAACTTCAGCGCCAGTCTTATGCTGGTATGTACCGCCATTGTTCGCGATTGTGTCGCGCGCGATGGCTTCGAAGATTCGGCGCACGTTGTCATTGTCGTGCTTGTCTCGCGTCTGCATGGTCGCTTTCCTTCCGTTGTGGTTAGTTCTCACTATCGGGATCGCCATACTCTGTTGGTAGCTCTTTGCCGCAGTGGTCGCACATTGCCGATGGGCCTTCCCACTGCACCGCAGCGGCCTCTAGCGTCCACTGCGGATCGTCTATCGTTGTCGAGTTCTCTGATTCTGCCATACGTGCACAATGCGGGCAGAGTGTACCGCCCTCTACCGTGTAGTAGACGAGCGCATATCCACCTGGCCATGCGTAGCTCGAAAGCTGTCCGTTATCTTCGCGCGGGAGATTAGTAATCATGGTCGCTTTCCTTTCGTCGGGTTACAGCGTCACGTGCTCGCGAATGGTAGAATTCTCATTGTGAATCCATACTGAACCGAATACGCCTAGCTCGGACGTCTCAAGTAGATCGATGCACACGCTCGCGCCATTCGGCAATTCGATGCGGATGCTATCGATGGTAATCTCATCTATCACGTTACTATCGATTGTTCCCGTGGTGTTCGTGCTAGTCGCTAGTCTCATGCCCACTCCCATCGTCGCGTTCGCTGTTCGGCTTCTTTGCCGATACCTAATATTAGCACGTTTATCGCATACGTGCGGATGAATCTTTACGAATGATTATGCAATATAGCGCATGCGCCACGTATGAAAGATTCATCCTACTACAATGCCCCTGCAAGTTTATACAATGCGTTGTAACAATCATTGCGCGCGCGTTCGATACCCCCTACATTGTAACTATTGTTACAACGTTTAGATCCTGAACATATGTACGTGACAATAGTTACAATCCCCCTCCCCCTACATTGTAATGATTGTTACATTCAAATACCACGCCAAGTAGGGTATGCTTATGCTTATGCTTTGCATATGCGAACGCGATAGGTTAGCACGTACTAACCGGATGGGTTAGGACAGGCTACCTTCCCCTATTAGCCCATGCTAAGCCCCCCTGCGTGTCACCCGTCCGAGTAACCGAAAAATCCAAAAAGAGCAAAAAGACCCCTATCCCACCCCATCAAACATCCATCAAACAACCAACCTCGTTGGTCTCACCACCAAGATACTCCCACTCAAAGTGTGCATATTGTACCTTATCTCACAACCAATAATATGGTGATCCTCGATTCACCATTCCACTCTCATAAGCCATCACGATCCGCTGGTTTTCGCAAGCATATTGGCCACACCACAGAAAATCCCGCGAAAACAAAAAGACCCCCGTCTCCGAGGGTCTTTGTCTGTAGAACTTTTTTCCTGCCTACCCGCAGTCGCACCCAACTTCGTCGTCAGGACGGCTCCACGGCTTTTCAGTGAATGCAGAGAGCCATCTTTGGAGCGTATGTGCCTCGTAGAAGATGGGTATACCGCGCTGCTCGCAGAACGAGATCTCATCCCACACCCCTGTGGACCTCCAGGTCGTCTCGTCCTCGCAGACGTACATCGCGTCACAGTGCTCCAGGATACCGAGATCGTAGGCATACCAGAACTCCGGCGGCATCGGATGGACCAGATCCAGCAGGAAGGTGCTGTGAGGGACCACGGGGAGGGCACCGAGTTCGAGCAGAGCGGCCCACGCCTTCGCGGCGTTGGCTATGCCGTGGGCGGGGTTGGCACTGTAGTAGCCCGCCACGTAGATCAGAGGTCGGTCGGTGTAGTCGTGATCGCTCATTGGACCTCCGCGCGCAGGTGTATGTCGATAGGTACGCTCACGGTGGTGTTGGGGTGCTCTCGGATGAGCAGATCCAACTCTAGGAGTCCGAAGTCTGTGACGCCTGGTGGTGCGGTAACTTCCACCAGCCAGCCACCGACCAAGGCACTGCGGGTTATCACGGGCGGATGGTCGGGGCGTTCACTCATATAGCATCTCCTCCACGGCCTCACGGGTAAGTTCCCACCACATCTCGGGGGTGACCGCGGCCCGCGGTGACTTCAGTTCCTCGTGCAGATAACCCATGACGTTGAACATGAGAGCGCAGAGGGCTTCTTCGAGACCTTCGCGGGACTCGTAGCCGTCGTGTTCGAGCCACCAGTCGAGGAAATGGCGGAACGCGGACTTGAGGTAGGCGTCCTTGGGGATACCCTGCTGCCAGTTGTCCGACGAGCGTAGGTCGCCGTCGGCCTGTACCTGATGCTTCATCATGTACTCGCCGTAGCGCACGAGCACGAGAGGGGAGAGGAACCCCTCATAGTCGGGCTTGTTCTCGTCGGTATCGCGGGTGGCGCCGGTGTCGAAGGTTCTCACAGCCCAGCCTCCTGTTCTCGGATGGCGCGACTATACGCGACCTGGGCCACGGTCTCCCGCGAGAAACCAGGGGGATGCACATCCTTGCAGTACCACTCGGCGAGGATGTCGATGGTGCGTTCGGCGCGATCGAGCAGCACTTCGAGGGTCGCCATGTGCTCGGTGGCATCTTGAACGGCGCCGGTAAGGCATGTACATATATCTTCGGTGAACTTGTCCACATCTACCACCCCAGAAGCAGCGCGTAGGAGACGAGAAGGTACGCGGTGAAGCCGAAGATCAGAGTCCCGACGACCTTGGGCCAGACCTCATCGAGATTGAGCAACATCGCGAGGGCGAAGATCGCGTTGAAAAACGCCATGAACAGAACGAGGATTGTGAACATCAGTGGTTTCTCCTTGGTTCGTAGAAGGGTTTACGGGCGGCCCCTGGATACCAGAGTAGGTGCGGTGCCTTGGTGAACGACGCCAGTTTACCCGCATCGCTACCGCAGTTCGGACAGACCGCGGGATCGTGACGCTTGTCCATGGGTCGGGTAGATTCCCACACCCACCCGCAGTCCTCACACTTGTAGTCGTAAGCAGGCATAGCTACTCCCCTGTGATGAAGTAGTGCAGGAAGCACTCGGTACATTCGTTGGCGTAGGGGTCATCTGCGTCTACCGGCAGATATGGCGTGAGACCCCGTTGACACCAACACCGGTTCGCGTGCGGTGGGCACAGGTCGTGATCCTGCATACCCGCCAACATCGCAATTGCTACCAGACGGCTGAACGGCAGAGTGACTGAGAAATCTCCGACATCCATCGGGTTCCTTTCTCTCGACGACGGTGTGACCATGATAGCAAGCTGGTCGGGGGAAGTCAATACGTTTTGAGCAGAAAGTTGCACTTTTTGTGGGATTCTGCTATACTCGCGCCATGTTGTTCATCCCCGTCACACGCCCGTGGGCCGTCGAGCCGGTCATGGCCGTGCTCAACGCCTCAGACATCCCCCGCTCTGTGGTGCTGCTCATCGACGCGCCAGGCTGTGAGGGCTGGTTCGACGCGTTCGTGGCGTCGGGCTGGAACGTCACGCTGGTGATGACGCACAATTGCGAGCCGCCGAGCGATCGGATAGCCCGTCGTGAGCGGCACATCGCCATGCGGCGGTGGTCTCAAGACCTTCTGCGGGACTACGAGCGCATCTTGTGTGTCGAAGACGACACGTTAGTGCCTCCGGACGTGTGGTCGCGGCTCTCGGCGCTCCTGGACGAGGGATATACCGCGGCGTCCGGCGTACAGTACGGGCGATATGGACAGAGGATACCTGGGATCTGGGGATACAACGCCGATTGCGGCATTTTCGATCCGATTTTCCCAGAATCAGGCATGGTTGCGGCGGACGCCGTGGGCCATTACTGTCTGATGACCACCGGGGCGGCATACGCGATGGCGCCCATCGCGCCGCGTGAGTTCGAGCCGGTAGACATAGCCCACACCAAGCACCTCACGCCGATAGCGATCGACTGGAACGTAGTGTGTGGGCATCTTCTTGAGGACGGGACGGTCATACTGTGAAGATCGGCGCGCTCGTACATATGTATCCCCCCGTGCACAACGCGGGGGCGGAGCACATGCTCCATGCGATGCTTCTTCACGCTGTCAAAGCGGGCCACACCGCGGTCGTGGTGATCGACGGCCCGTACAGTGGCTCGGTGGTAGAGCCATATGAGTTGGACGGCGTGAAGGTATCCAACGACAAGCGCACACTCAAGGGCATCGACGTGCTGTTGACGCATCTCGACCGCACAGAGGACGCCGAGAAGATGGCCACGAAGCGCAGAATACCGCTCGTGCAGATCTTTCACAACCATACCCGCCCGCCGATGGTAGAGAAGTGTGACTTGGCGGTCTACAACACCGATTGGCTGCTCAAGCACGCCCCACTACCGGAGGACATCAACTCCGACGTGATCGTGCTGCACCCACCGGTCTGGCCCGACCGATACAAGGTCGAGAGTACGCGGGAGTTCATCACGCTCATCAATCTCCAGAAGGCCAAGGGTGTGGATATGTTCTATCGTCTCGCCCAGGACATGCCGCGGCAGCGGTTCCTTGGTGTGATGGGGGGATACGGACAGCAGATCCTTCCGCCGCCTGGATTGAAGAACGTGACCATCATGCAGACCCAGCCGGACGCGCGGGAGATCTACAAGCGCACCAAGATCCTGCTGATGCCGTCGCATTACGAGTCCTATGGGCGGTGCGCCGTGGAGGCCGCGGTCTCGGGCATCCCGACGATCGCGCACCCGACGATGGGACTGCGTGAAGCGCTGGGCGAGTATGGGACGTTCCCCGTGCCTGACTCTCCCTCGTGGAAGTGCGCTATCGACTACGTTGAGGACACCTACAACGCACGCGTGCGTGACGCCCTATGGGTGGCGAAGAACCTTGATCCCGATGGCGACATGATTCGTTTCCTGGAGGCGCTTGAGAGGACGATCGCTCGGTGCAAGTAGCTGTTCTGAT
>JAVERH010000090.1:0-9117 GCA_034007245.1 Coriobacteriia bacterium
CGTCAGCATCGAGGTGAGCAGAACCATGGCAAGCACGAGGTTCAGTCCGCGCCCGGCGAGTGATCGCCTGCGGATGATCGACCTACGCATACGGCCTCCTTTGGACGCGAGCAGTTGACCTATTGTACCTAGTGCGCCCTCCGCGCGCAGGAAGCGCGTATGCGCGCCTCTCTCTCGTAAGACATGAGCATCCATTGATGTCCGGCCCCACCATCGGCGGAGGGGGTCCCGAGTGATACTGGACTTGAATTCGAACACTGAAGTCGACGGGTCTGGTGTGGTGTGCGCTCGCGAGGAGCTAGCAACGCAGCGTTGTCCACGTCGTATATCCCGCTCATGAAGGCCAGCCGCCCGGGAATGGCGGCTCGCGCCGCTCTCGCTGATCTCGTGTCCGAGATGTGCGCGACCGTGCGGGTGGTGATGCGAGTAACGAGCGCACGGCCGGGCGGTCTCCGACTCATGTTCGAAGTTCGGTCGCTCCTCGCGGCCATGTGACTGCAGTATGCGCTCGCGGTCGACGGGCAGCGAGAGTATCGCCTCTGTCCGGTCTGCAGCCGACAGTATCGGCGACCTGTTCAGCGGCGCTCTGGGCGCAGTGGAAGGACAATTGGGCACCAAATCAGAGGCCGTACCCCCTCTGACCTGCGAGAATGTGGTGCCCCCAAGGGAATTCGAATCCCGAAAGTGCTTGTGACTATTGGGACTCGTTGGGACTCGTTGGTACAGCGGAGCTGCGGCGAGTCCCAATAGGTACCAACGAGTACCAACAAGTACCAGGTATTTGGGCAACAAATCGGGCAACAACTCTGGGGTGCGATTACGGTATGAGTGACTCCGACAAACCCGGGGCGTTTCACGACTGGGCTTCAGGACACCGGACGAATGCTATGCCGAAGCCATCTAGACGGGAGCGTCCGAATCAACGGAAGTGTTGCGATTCAAACTCGATGTCAGGCACCTAGCCTCACAGCCGGCGCACGCGGATGCTGCCACTGATGATTCACCAATCCCGAGAATGACGGCCACCGACTTGAGCGGGCTGAGCTGGTGGTGCGAGTTGACACTGATGGGGGCGTTTGGCCCACCGATTGCCGTAAGAATCTGAGCCTGCAGGGCGATGGGGAGATCTCCCTGAACGGGGAAGACCCGGCAACACACCGTACGCGGCTGCTCCCGATTCTCGATCCAGGCGCGCACCATGGACTGGAGCGAATCGAGGGCAGCGATGCCGATCTTGTCCAGCACGAGACCGCGGGCCATTTGGGCGTCGCTGGACAACTCGCTCACACGCAGGTCAAGCCGGTTCCCGATCGTGTACGCACAGAGCCAGACCCTATCGACGCCGGCCAAGCGCTCCCGCAGGGTGACACTCTTGGAGAAGACGCCACCATCCAACAGCAACCCGGTCTCGGCTACGGCGGCATCGAACCCACCGACGAGGGCCACGGGATCGAGCAGGGCGACGGCCTCGCTGAGTTCCTCATCGATCCTCCTGAGAATCTCCGACGACGCCGGCCTGTGTTGGTAGCCGAGGAACCTCAGAACCTCGCTGGGCTCGATCCGCAGCTCGTCACCGCGCCAGCTAATGCGCTCCATCGCCGCGCCCCGACTTGGCTTGCACTGTCGCATCTGGCGACCGTCCCGCTGACAGTGCCGCCTGCAAATTCTCGACGGGCGTGTCGTTCATGCAGTTGCAGCCGAAGGCGCACAGGTAGTTGGAATATGCCGCCATCTTGTCCAGCAGTTCGAGAGTCCTCGTGCGTATCTCATCCGGGGGCGAGTTTCGCAGCAATTCGAGCGGGTCGAGGTTGCCCAGAAGCACGATGTGCTCCGGGATCCGAGCGATGACCTTCTCGTAGTCCATGATCTGGTCGAGACTGATCGCATCGATGTGGCACGAGAGCATGAGATCGAGGAATGCGGTGGTGTCTCCGCAGATGTGCAACGCGCGCCAGCACGACAGCTCGTCGTAGATCCGGTTGAGGCTTGGCACCACGAGTGTGCGAAACCGCTCGCGGCCCAAGGTCACGGTAGCCGGCTCGGCGATGGAGATGTAGCGTGCACCGGCTTCCTGGGTGGCTACGGCGTAGCGCAGGACCGTCTCGGTGGTGAACTCGAGCACCTCGACGACGAACTCCGAGTCCTTGACGATCGCCCGCAGCAGGTCGGTCGCCCCGACCAGCTGGACCGCCAGCGTGAACGGCCCCTGGATCGAGACGAACAGTGGCTTGTCGAAGTCCGCCGAAATCAACTTGAAGCTCTCAAGATTGAGCGGCATGCGGCCATCGCGGTGGGGGTGGGGAACCGAGTATTGGCGCAGATCCTCGGCGTTCTTGATCGGGTGGCTCAGTACGCTTGGAAAGTCCTTGTCGGGCCTGATGAGATCAAGGCCAAGCGTGTCGCAGAAGATCGCCCCGTCGCAGAGGGTGTAGACGAAATCCGCGGGAAAGGTCTCGTCCATCACCCGGGCAAGCTCCAGCTGTTTGCGCGGGTCTTCGTAGACCTCGTAGGCCGTGTACCCCGTCAGGAACAGGCCGTTGGTTCCCATGTCTGGGAGGAAATAGCCCCGGGGCTCACCATTGATATAGTCGAGGAGTCTCATTGCGCACGCTCCTGCAGGAGTCTCGAGAGAAGGCGGATGGTCTCCGGGGCACTGGGGGCGTATCCATCGGCGCCAATCTCGTCCGCATAGCTCGGCGTGATACTTCCTCCGCCGACGACCACCAGCGGACGGGATCCGTCGGTCGAATTGTCAAGCTGTGAGATCAGCTCGCTCATGTGATCGCGGGTCGTCGTCATCATCGACGACATCCCAATGACGTCGGCGCCATGACTCTTGGCCGCCTCCAGGATCTCGGCGGCCGTGCGATTGACGCCCAGATCGATGACGTCAAAACCTGCCGATTCGAGCATGATCCGCACGATGTTCTTGCCCACCTCGTGGACGTCGCCCTCGACGACCGCCAAAACGACCCGTTCTCTGGATCCCACTCGCTGCACGCCCGTATCCGACAGCACGCGCAGGCCGCGATGCAGCGTGTCCGCGCACACGATGAGCTCGGGGATGTCGTATTCCTTGCGGTCATAGCGCTCAATCGCTCTGCGCATGCCCTCTTGGAGGCCGTCGATGAAGATGTCCTGCATCGCGATGGAAGGCTCGTCGAGCGCCGCCTGGATGTAGCCGCCTATCTCGTCTTCGCGCATCGAGACGATCGATGCCGCGATCATCTCCAGCCGCTTGTCGGCTGATATCAGGTACCGCTTGACTAGGTCGTTGCGGAGCGTGAGGTACGTCGTGATATCCGTCTCGAAGTCGAGGGCGACCTGTCGTTCCGGCAGGCGGCGCATATCCTTCTTGGAGCCGAGAAGCCCCCCGAGTGCCCGCTCGATCTCGACGGAGCCGGCGCCCGCCCGCTCGACGTCCGCGAGCAGGTTGAAGTCCTGTATCCCAAAAAGGAGGTTGCGCTCGCGGATCGACGGGAGAGGCCGCATGTCGGCACCCGGATAGACGAACAGCATGTCGCCTGCGTGCCACTTGGGGAACTTGTAGCGCACGTCGGCCAGCGGATCGCTCGTCCAGATCGCGAAGGCCCACCGCAGGAAGCCCGAAAGTCCCCAGAACCGAGTGAACCACCCGATCAACCGCGACTCGACCAGCGGAGACTCGAGGAATATGTTGAGCGCGATCGGGAAGCAGCATGAGTACCAATCCATGTCGCCGCCCCGTGCGCGCATGTCGGCTCTGAGCTGCTCGGCGCCCTCAAGGTCCTGAACCAGATCGCACGTATTCAGCGAAATGTCATGCACGCGCGTGCCATACTCACGCAGGAACTCCTGGTCGTGCACGGCGCACTTCAGCCTCAGAGGCAGATCCCCGGCGCACGATACCAGAAACTGCTCGGCCTCCTGGAACAACTCCACGTTGCCCGGCTCGTCACTCGTTACTCGCACCCGGTCCCACAAACCGGCCGCCACAAGGTGCTCGAAGAGCCGCGTGACGTACTCGCGCAACTCCTCGCGTGTGTGCAGGAAGCCCCAAGAGCGCGTGGCTTCGTCAAAGCAGGCAACGCGCAACGGGTCGCGGTAGTCGTCGAGTGGATTACCAAAGCTTATAGCATCCCAGTTGCCCACTAGGCCGAAGAGATCGATCTCCTCGTCGATTCCGTGACGGAAGCACAGCTGTACGTAGCGGTCGAGGGCACTAAAATCGCAGGCTAGCTCCCCCGCGACGTTCCGGCGGACTCCGACGATGTTGTACTCGAACAGGTTTGAGGGGTTCTCGACGACCTGGTAGCAGCGCTGGCCCGCCCATGGGAAGTCGGTCACCACGAGACTCACCACGCGCTGCCCGAGCGACGCAAGCTCGCCCAGCATGGTGTCGATGACGGCGAAGTGCTGGTCCGACCACGGCTCGAGTCCGTAGGGCCGCGCCCAGCTGCTGGGATGCTGCCAGAGGTCGAGTTTGAAGTCTCCCTCCGCCACCGGTCGCATCACGTGCGGCAGCACGTCGATGTCGACCACAAGAGCGCCGAGCAGGCGCTCCGGCTCGTAGCCGTTCGCTCCGTAGGAGGTGACGACGGCTCGCAGGGTCCGCGCTTCGCTGTCCGCGGGGATTCGGCCCTCGACCCAGATGGCTCGCCAGCCGTCGGCGATCCACTGCGAGCGGTCTTGCAGTATCGGGTCGGCGACCAGCACGCCATCGTCGCGCGCGACGTAGCCCAGGAAGCTGGCAGCTAGCAATCCGTCGGCACCGGCAACCTCGATGCGGACACGCTCAGTAAGGCCGCGCCAGTCGATCTGGCGACTCTGATCGAGCGTGCACTGGAATGGCGCGTCCCCCAGAATCAGCACCTGGAAGGCGAACAGTTCCCCGCGCACGACCTCAAGTCTGAGCGACCGCGGGCTGTTGAGCGGGGCACTGTCAAGCCGGTGCCTGAAGCTCGAATCCTGAAGCGTCATCTCGAGGTGCACTACGAACTCCCCTCGGTGTCTATTCGACTCCGCCTTCGGTCAGACCGGAGATTAGATACCGCCTGAATACTACCGCGAAGACCGCAGGTGCGAGCATCGCCAGGATGCCGGCGGCGGCGGTCATGCCGTACAAGAAGAACTCCTTGGATGAGAACTCGGCAACCATGACACTCAGGGGCTTTGTCGCCCTCGAAGACGCGAGGATAAGCGGAATCATGTACTGCCCCCATGCCCACAGGAACATCACCAACGCGGCCGAGAGGACAATAGGGTACGACACGGGCAACACAACATCGAAGAAGAGCCGCACCCTGCCCGCACCGTCCATCAGCGCGGCCTGCTCGATCTCGTCGGGGAAGCTGCGGAAGTGGTTCGTGATGATCAATGTGACCAGGGGTAGGGTCGAGCTGACGTAGACTGCCGCGAGCGCGAAGTGGTTATCGAGCAGCCCAATCGTCGCGTAGAGAGCGTAGAGCGGGATGATCGTCGCTAGGATAGGCACCGGCATGGTCAAGAGCATCGCAATCAGCAGGATGCGCCCGCCGCGGACCTTCACACGTGCCAGCGCATAGCCAGCTGCGACGGCAATCGGCAGCCCGATCAGGATGGTTGCGCCAGCGGTGATGAGCGAGTTGGATAGCGCCTCCATGAAGTTGGTGCTTTCTCGGCTGTTCATGCCGAGGAGCCGGGCATAGTTCTCGAGAGTAGCGTGCGCAGGGATCAGGCCTACGCCCGAGCGGAACATTTCCGCCTCCGGCGTAATGCTGATTATCAGGCACCACAGCACGGGTCCCAGCGTGAACAGGAGGAAGATGACGACGGCCGCGAGGTAGATGCCCCGCCACAACAGGCGCGTTCTCATCCTGCCTTGCCCACCATGCTGCGGACGTAGGCGAACCCGGCGATGCCGGTGCCAAGCATGACCAGATAGGCGGTCGCGCCCCCCGTGCCCAAGTTCAGAAACGTGAACGCCTGGTTGTAGTTGTAGAGTGCCAAGGTCGAGGTCAGGGCGCGGTTGCCTACAAGCGCGATCACCTCATCGAACGTGAACAGGCTGTTGACCACGAGATAGCTCGCGACCACAGCGATTGACGGTGCCAGCAGCGGCCGCGTGATGTCCCAGAACGCCTGCAGCCGCGAGGCCCCGTCGGTCGTCGCGGCCTCATAGACATCTCTCGGTATCGACTGCATGCTTGCGAGAAGCACGATTGCGCCAAAAGGCGCCAGACGCCATGCGACCACCAGCGCGATCACCAACAGGGTTCCGAGGCGACCGCCGAACCACTGGATTGGCCCCTCGACAACACCCGCGCCGATCAGCAGCTTGTTCAGGAGCCCGTAGCCCGGATAGAAGACGAACTTCCACAGCAGCCCGTTCACGACGGGAGGCAATGCCCAGGGGATGATGGCGACCGCGGTCAGCAAGCCATTGAACCTCGTAGGAACCGACAGGATCGACGCGACCACGAGGCTGCTCGTCAGCCCGAGCAGCAGGACGATGACGGTGACCAGCAGCGTGTTGGCGAATGCGTTCCAGAACATCGGATCCGCGAGTACGCGCGCGTAGTTCTCGAGCCCGACGAACGCGCGCTTGTCGGGGTAGATGAGCCGGTAGTCCTGAAGGCTGTAAACGAACGTGAAGACGATGGGGTAGAGCACCAGCGCCGACATGACCAAGGCGGCTGGTGCCAGGAGCAGATAGCCTGTCCGTTCGACTTTCTTCACATGGCTCTCCCGGTATGCGTCGGGGGGCACACGCCCCCCGACGTGTCCGAAGGCAATCTCAGGCGCGCAGCGCGCCTGAGATTGCCTTCCGCTACTGCGAAGCGCTCTTTGCGAGTTCGGTGACTTTCGCGTTCATCTCGTCGAACGCCTGCTCGGGAGTGAGCGAGCCGCTCGCCATCTGGTTGATGGCGTTGTAGATCGCAGGGCTCATCTCCGAGTAGTACGCAGGCACGCCATTGGGGAACGGCGACTTGATGAGCTTGGCCGTCTCGATGAGGGCGTCGGCGTTCTTGATCTGGCCGCTGTTGACGAGCTCGGTCAGTACAGAGGTCCGAGTCGGCAGGATGTCGACATCGGTGTAAAGCTGCTTCTGAGTGGCAGCGGACGTGTACCAGTCGACGAACTTCTGTGCGGCTTCCTTGTTCTCAGAGGCCTTCAGGATTCCCACGCCCTCGGTCAGGGACATGGTCTGCTTCGCCTTGCTGTCGCCACCTGGAGGCACGATGGTCTTGATCTGCCCGACCACCTTCGACTCGTCGGGGTTTTCGACCAGGCCAACGAAGTAGGTCGGACCCACCATGAAGGCAGCTTCGCCCGATGAGAGCTGACGGTAGGTGTCGATGTCCTTCTGGGTGATGTTGGCGGGATTGATCAGGCCATCCTTGACCAGCGAATCCATGTAGCGGAGAGACGTCAGCACGTTGTCCTTGCTCAGGGTGTTGTCATCGTTGAACACCTTACCGTCGCGCAGGAAGGTGAGCCAGAGCAGGCCGGTCGTCGTTCCTTCGCCAGCGGTGAGCGGCATCGTGGACGGGTACTGGAGCAGCCCCTTCTGCTTGATGGCCGCCGACTGGTCCTTGGCTTCGGCGAAGGTGATCGGCTCGGTCAGCCCGGCCTTCCCGTAGATATCGGTGTTGTAGTAGCCCACCCGGAAGTCATTCGCGTAGGGAATGCCCAGGACCTTGCCGTCAACCGTGAACGAGGAGATGCTGGGGATGTCGGCCGTGTCCTCACTGGTCACCGTGAGCGGCTCGAGCCAGTCGGCGTTGTTGAACTCGCCGACCCAAGACCAGTCGACCTCGACCACGTCGGCAGCGGCCTGACCACCGGCCGCAGCAACCGAGATCTTGTTGCGGATGTCGTCCCACGCAACGACCTCGACGTTGGCTTTTACTCCGGACTCGTCCTGGAACTCCTGGAGCATGGCATCGGTGGGGACGCCCCACTCGGGAAGCATAACCGTGATTTCCTGGCTCTCCGTCTGCGCGGGCTCTTCTGCCGACGTGCTGCACCCCACAACTGCGAATGCGAGCAACGACACGAGAGCCACCACGAGGCCGGTACGCCACATTGTGTTCTTCATTCTGACTCCAATCTCACGAGGACTTGTCTGTTCAAAAGGTCAGGAGACGCGCAGGATTCCGCAGCCGACCCCCAAAGCCGCTCTGTCGGCGATGGCGCGACGCTGAAGCAGCGTGCGCTGTGGGTAGTCGGCGTTCGAGCGATACCGCTTGCCATAGATGTACGTGAGCGCCATGCCGGGGTCGGCGCTGACCGCGTAGACGTCGAAGCGACGAGCGAGCGACAGGATGTTGCTGTTCGCAGGCAAAAGCCTCTGGTTGCCCGGATAGAGCATCCATGAGTTGCAGGTGTAGGCGCGGTACCGGACGTCCGAGAAGTGCTCGCTAAAGAACGATCGCGAGAGCTCGAAGGACCGGTCTACCTCTTGGGGCCTAAGATCCACCCCCCTTCTGATGTGGATATCGAGAACCGGCGTCCCCAGCGGAAGCGGCGCGGCCGCGACATCGTGGGCGAACCCCTTCCACTCGAAGAGTCGGAAAGGGGCAATCTGGTATTGGAGAGACCCGAGCTTGAAGATCGTCAGGCGGAAGATGAACTTCAGCCAGTCCGCGTCCTCTCGAGTCAGGCCCGGTCGTCCGTGCTCGACTTGATACAGCTCCTGCCGCACGACGAGATCGGAGAGCGTGTCGATAAGGACGTCGCGGGGTATTCCCCGCTCGGCGTACGAACGCACCGCTCCAGGCACTGCGCTCAGCAGGATCGCGAGTCGGGTGTTGGGTTGAAGCGACGGCATCGACCAGTCACCCTCGCCGCGCTCGTCCGCCGAGGCAAGCGTGCGCCGCAGCGCCTCGATGCGAGCGCGGTTCACACGCAGGTACACGAGCATCTCGTCGAGGGCGGCGGCATCCATGCCCGCCTCGAGCATGACGGTCTCGACCTGCGTCGTGTCAATGCGACTAGTCATCGCACGACTCCGGCAGAAGGTTGTCGCCGGACGCGGCGTCGAACAGCAGCAACTGCTGCTCGTCGAGTGCGACCGAAAGATGCTCGCCCCGCGTCCCTGCGAAACCGTGATCGACCAGTACAGAGATGTGGGCGGTATCGACGTCGAGGTCCACC
>JAVERH010000091.1:0-9036 GCA_034007245.1 Coriobacteriia bacterium
ACCTGCAGCACCGGGATGCCGCGCATGTACGCCGAAGCGCAGAAGCCCGCCAGATCGCCGACGACGCCCCCTCCGAGGGCGATCACGCATGAGGCGCGGTCGACACCTGCCGCCGCGAGATCCTCGAGCAGGCGGCCCGCCGTGGCCCACGATTTCCACTCCTCGCCCGGAGGGATGACGTGCTCGCTCACCGTGCAACCAGCGCGTTCCAGCGCCGCTCGCGCGCGCTCGCCGAACAGGCCGTGGACGTTCTCGTCCGAGATGAGTGCAACGCTGCCGCTGCCTGTTATCGCGCGCACCCGCTCACCCAGAGAGTCGAGGACGTCGTGCCCCACAACTACCTCGTACGACGCTCCGGCCTCCCCGGTCACCCGGATCGCCTGAGGCGTGGATGCCGGGTCGATCGCGGCGACCACGCTGGCGGCGACATCGGCAGCCTCACGACCGACGGTGTCCACCACGTGATCGGCCGTGCTGGTGTACAGATTGAGGCGTGCATCGAGGATGGCCCGTGCCGCCGGGAGACCGGCGCCTGCAAGCAAGGGCCGGTCGGCGGCATCGCCGAGACGCGCGATCGCCACCTCGGGCGTCACCGCCAGGTAGACCACCGTGCCGAGCTGCCGCAGCACCACACGGTTGTCTTCGCGCAGGATGACACCGCCGCCTGTGGCGATCACCGCATCCGCGCTGGCGCCGAGCGCGGCAAGCGCGTCGTGCTCGGCGAGCCGGAAGCCCTCCTCGCCGCGCAGGCGGAAGATCTCCGAAACCGAGGCCGCTTCGCGCTCCTCTATGAGTGCATCAAGATCGACGAACGGACGCCCCAGCCGCTCGGCCACGAGACGACCGACCGTGCTCTTGCCCGCGCCCATGAAGCCCGTGAGGAAGATGTGGCTCACCAGGCGATCCTTTCCCGGTACGCGGCAAGCGCGCGCTTCATGTCAGCGACGTTCCCGCGACCCACGAGGTCCTGGTACGCGTCGGCGAGGACGAGCGCGACCTCGGCCTCCGCCACAACGGCGGCCGCAGGTACCGCGCACACGTCGGAGCGCTCACGCGCGGCATCGGCGACCTCACAGGTGGAGATGTCGATGGTCTTGAGCGACCGCATGAGCGTGGGAATGGGCTTCATGACCGCACGGAGCACGAGTGGCTCGCCCGTGGTCATGCCGCCGTCGATGCCGCCGGAGCGGTTGGTGGCACGGCCGAGCCGGCCTTCCCCGTCGAGCACGATCTCGTCATGCGCCGCGGACCCGACACGGGAGCCGAGATCGAAGCCGTCGCCGAACTCGATGCCCTTCATGGCGGGGATCGACATCACCGCGGCAGCAAGCCGGGAATCGAGGCGAGTCACCGCCTCGGCATACCCACCAACACCCGGAACGAGTCCTTCGGCACAGACGGCGATGATGCCGCCGAGGCTCTCCCCCTCCTCACGAGCGTGGTCGATGGCGGTCCGCATCCGGGCGGAGACCTCAGGGTCGGCACAGGAGACGTCACTTTCGGTGACGATGACAGCATCTACAGCGGCGGGATCGAGTGAGCCGGTGGACGCATCGCCGATAGTCTCGACCCACGAGCGGACCGACACGCCAAGATGGGCCAGCAGTGCCTTGGCGATCGCACCAGCCGCCACACGCGCCGCGGTCTCGCGGGCGCTCGCGCGCTCGAGGATGTCGCGCACGTCCGTCGCACCGGTGCGCTGGATGCCACCGAGGTCGGCATGACCCGGGCGCGGTGCAGTCACCGGCTCCACGCCCTCGGCGCTGCCCCAGGGATCCATCGCCGAACCCCAGTTAGCGGCGTCGCGATTGCTGATGAGCAGCGAGACGGGGCTCCCGAGTGTCCGACCGAAGCGCACGCCGCCCAGTACCTCGACGCGGTCATGCTCGATGGCCATACGCCCGCCACGGCCGTAACCGCGCTGGCGTCGCGCCAGGTCAGCGTCGATAGCCCCACGATCCAGCGGGATACCGGCGGGTACATCCGACACGATGGCGATCAGCCCAGGGCCGTGCGACTCGCCTGCAGTCGTATACCGCACGTGGCGACTCCCTCCGAGGTGTGTTACCTGCGATTCTAGCGCAGGCACGCGGCGCCTGCGGGAAACACAACGGGCGCCGCGAGTGCGACGCCCGAATGATCACGCTCTTGACAGCCGACTACTTCGAAATCCCCTGACCGACAGCCAACGTCACGCGATGGTCTCCGTAGAGCATAGTCACGCTTGTGGAGGACACGCTGAGGACCTCCCAGGGGGTTCCGGGGATACCTTCCCCGGGGCCCAGTGTGTACGTCTGACCGCTGTACCGCAGGACCGCCTTCATCACGCCATTCACAGTCTCGACACCGTCGAGATAGAGAACGCTCTGTGCGTACGGGGTCTCGGTATCCGTGGTGCTCGGCGTAGCCGTCGAATCGCTACTTGCCGGCTCCAACAGCGGCTTCAGGAGCGGATTGAAGATGTCCCGGAACGTATACACAGCGCTGTTGTTAACCTCAGTCGCAGGCCCTGAGGCATCAACCGCACCGGTGGTCACGACCCCTGTTTCCCCGGTCACAACACCCACATCCGGAGATAGCACCGCGTCATCGACCAGATTCGTCATCAAACTCCTGAGCGCTATCGTCACGGCAATGCCGGCGATGACGGCCAGCACGACCAGTCCGAGCGCGATGATAAGAATACGCCCTCCCAAGCTACTGAAGAAGCCGGGCTTCTCTGTGGGCTGTGCCTCAACAGCCACCCCTTCTGCGGTTACATCGGCACGCTCATCGGACATGGCGGTCACCCCCCATCCGGCTCATTACTGATCACCCGAGGTTTCATCTGAGACGGCGGGCATCATGTAGACTTCGATGGCTCCAACTCCCTGGACATGCGCCTCGGTATCCTCGGACTCAGGTACATACGTGAAGTTCGTCGACCGCACCCGCACACCGCGCTGAAGGCGCGAGATCCGCCTGTTGAAATCGATGAGTTCGGTCCAGGCTCCGGTGTACTCAACGGTGATTGGAAGTCTGTTATACATGGGCACGACGCCATCGGCCCCGGCCTCCAAGACCTCAACCCCACCCACCGAAATGGAAACGAGGGTGACGCCAGAATCGTTCGCCATACTCTGCAACTGGACGATCATCGAGGGCAGCTGCGGTGAATCCGGGACCTGATTGGCAATCCGCATGAGGTCGACTTCGGTCAAGACGGCCTGCGCCTTTGCTTCCTGTCGGCGTGCCAGAAGCGTCTTCGCGGTGGAGAGCTCCATCTCCGCAGACATGATGTCATCGCTGACCAACGCCGCCTCCTGGAACAGAGGCATTATCCCGAGAACAACCACTGCAATCGCAACCACCACGATGAGTCCGATGGCTATCAGCATCTGTGCCTGTGTCGATAGTCTCTTCATCAGCGGTGACCTCCGCAGCGTGCCGACCGTACTAGGCGGGGCAGAACCGACCGTTGCGAATCAGTATTCGGTGAGGGCACCCTCATTGGAAATCAACTTCCGGGTTCGCAGAGCTCGCCTTCGCGGTGATTGAGAACTGGATCACAGCCTGTTCCTCGAAGAGGGTCTTTGTGGAGTTCGTCAGCCAGACATCGCTCAGCGTGTCTAAATCGGCAAGGCGCACCAACCCCTTCGCGATGGCCTTATGGCCGACATAGGGTGTATCCTCAGTGGAGTCCACTGCATAGCCAGTGACCGAGAGACCGGCCACCTCATCGAGTAGCATAGTCTCAACCCAGAGGTCGGTTGGCAGCACGAGTGAGACCTCCTCCAGTAGCCTGGCCGTATCCAATCGGCCCGCAAGCGCCGACCGCGCGATCTGACGACGCTCCTCGAGCTCACTCGCTCGCATCTCAAACACCGCAAGCTGGTCGGCCTGCGCCTGGATCGCCTGTGTCTGCTGTTCGATCGACGCGAGCTCGTTCTGCTTCTCATTCAGCCCGAAGTCAGCGTAAAGCCAGACCGCGGCCAGCACAACAACCACCGCCAAACCGCCGACTGCCACCCATCCGACCCGTTTCTCCGCACGGCGCTGTTCCAGTATCTCCCTGGGGAGAAGGTTGATCCTCATCACCCCTGCAGCCCCCCTAGCGCCAACCCGATCGCAGTCGAAGAGCCCATCCTATCAGCCAGAACCGCATCCTGGACGCTCGGTGCGACCTTAAGCCGCGATAGCGGATCCCCTGTCACGACCTGTATCTGGAGGCCCGTCTGCAGGTACTGAGGGAAGTTGCGTAGTTGCGATCCACTACCGGCCAGCAGGATCGTCTGGATCGTTCTCGTCTGCGCCGTCTGCGTGAGGTAGTAGTCAATCGACCGCCGGACCTCGGCGATGAATCTATTGGCCTCACGTTCGATGGCATCCTGGGCGACCGGAACGAGCGCCGGATCGGTACCCGAGAACGGCTCCTGCTCAACGCCTGAGATGTCACGAAGCCCGATGGTGCGCTTGATCTCTTCCGCTTCATCAAACCCGATATTCAACGCATTGGAGATCGCGTGGGTGACCGTGCCGCCAGCAAGCGACGAGATGCGGTTGAACCGCGGGACTCCCCGCTCGACGATGGTGATACTGGTGAGGTCCGACGATATATGGACGATCGCCGTGGCGGAGCCGTCGTCGGCAGGAAGCACGGCGTCGGTGTCGTCCAACACAGCGCGTGCTACTGCGAAAGAGGAGACGTCGATACCGCTGAGCTTGACGCCTGCGCCCTCGACCGCCGACACCGTGTGGTCGATCATTTCCCGGTGAGCTGCAACGAGCAGGACTTCCATCATGTGTTCGTCGCTCGGCGTCATATAATCGCCCATGATCTGGAAGTCGAAAATGGATTCTTCAACGGCCATGGGGATGTAGTCCTGGGCTAGATACTGAATCGCATTTGCGAGCTCGACGCGCTCCATGAAGGGGAGATCGATCAGGCGCACAACGACGCGCTGGTTTGAGACGCCGACGGCGCAGGTCTTGCCGCGGATCCCGGCGCTTTTCCAGGCGTCTCTAATGGCCGCTGATATCGCGGGTCCGTCGATAATCTCGCCATCAGTGAGTGCACCAAAGGGCGTATGCGCGATGCCGTATGCGGTAAGCACAGGACCTGAACCCGTAGCGCTGATCTGAGCCACCCGGACACGCTCAGCACCAATGTCCAGACCCACAGCGCTTTGGCTGGCACCGAACGAGAGAAGACCCATCGGTGTCCCCCTTCGAAGAACGCTCCTGCTACGACAAGACTGCGACGAGTGCGTTAGACACCGTGGACTCCAACTGGCCATACCATGTACGCAAGAATACACCATGCTGCGCACGCCATACCGTATCGAACACCACTCCCTCGGTGATGTCAAGCTATGCAGCCGGCACCCACACCACCAGGAGAGTGCATGCCCGTCTCACTATGCACCCTCGAACCAGGTCGAGACCCTGAGGGTGCCGTCCCGCAAGCGCGGATACATCGGCGGAGGCTCCACCTCGAGACGACGGTCGTACTCGTATAGACGGCTCCTGAAACCCGCCACCTGCTTGGTTCCGCTCACGGAGACGAAGCCGCCCTGGTCCTGGTACGCGTTTGAGCCCTTGATGTGGATGCTGTTGCGGAACACGCCCGTTTGCATCTCCGCCTGCACGGTGCCCGTCTGCGACAACAGCGCCGCTTGGAGGACGACGTCCGTAGGGAACACCGCGGTGATCGGGTACCAACTGGGAACGTTGATGTTGTCCTGGGCGATCAAACCGCACGTAAAGGGCCTCGTTTCGTCGCTCGGCTCAATGTTGCCATTGATGCGCATGATCCTCGTGCTTGCGATCGTCAGTTTCGTACTGTAGGTGCCACGCACCCACACGTTGTCATTGAAGTAGAACACGCCGGATGCCGGTACCGGGTACAGCCCCACCGACGTCGTCTTCAGGTCGCCGGTCGTGTCACCGCCAGTCACCTTGAGCACTTCCACTTGTGTGCCGTTCATCACGACCTGGTACCCCTTCGATCCCGAGGAACCGAAGCTCGTACCCGCCGAGTCGGCGAGTATCCGGATGGCATTCAAGTCAGTGGTGACCTGCGAGAAATCGACATCTGGTTGGTTCGGCATCTTCGATCCGCGGACTCCCTTAGGGAGCCCATCGACCGGGTCGGTACCGGACGCCGTATCGGTGATCGAACCGCCTGCGAATGCGTTATCAGTAACGGTACCCTTGTTCTCGATCCACCCGTTGGCGCGGATGCTGCCCACGATGCGCGCCTCACTGCCGATGCTGATATTGCTGTCCGAAAGAAACATGTAATCAGCGTATGACGGGAAACGCACCTCGGCACGGACAGTCCTCGTGACGTCGTAGCTCGGAATCGAGCCAACGGCGACTATATCGATGGGAGAGCCTGGACCACCAGTCGCACTTGCCTGGACCGTCCACACGCCATCATCGAGGCTAGTAGGCCCAAGCGTCGGGTTCGCCACGTAGAAGGTGGGATCCCGACGTAGTTCGTACAGGTACGCGTTGAGCCCAGCGTCGGCCATATGCATCGCCTTGGTGCTCGCGACCTGCGCCGCCGTCATGGTGGTGAGATGCCCCGAGAGTACCAACAGCATCGTGGCGAGGATGAACAACACGACAGAGACACCTACCACCGTCAACATGGCGATACCGCTGTCGTCGCTCCCGATTCTTCGGGCAGCGCCTACGAATGAAGTCCGCCTCTGGCGCTGTGAGCTCATGATGTGCGCCCTCTCAGTCGATGGTGTTGTGAACCCCACGCACCTTCACCCACGTCGTCACGTCGACCGAAGCACTCTGCTGGCCACGCGCGACGGAGTTCTTAAGCCTGACCTGCACCGCCGACACATCCCCCGCCGCCGTGGCCAGCACAGGCACGTCCGAACCGGACACATACTGGTTGGTGTAGTACGTGAACACGCTTTCACTCCAGGTGCTCTCAACCACACCCTGCACCGGCTGGTCAGCGGAGAACGCAGGAAACGTGTAAGGCGGCATCTCCGTTGTAGCGGTCGCCTGGGCCCGATAGATCTTGTTGTTGATGATGCGATACCGCACCTTCTCGGGGAATCCATCACGGTTCACGTCCGTGTAGAAGACGACTTCGCGCGGTTGGATGACCAGGAA
Source organism: Coriobacteriia bacterium (assembly GCA_034007245.1). Taxonomy (GTDB): domain Bacteria; phylum Actinomycetota; class Coriobacteriia; order Anaerosomatales; family Anaerosomataceae; genus Anaerosoma. The sequence continues at coordinate 7,120 of JAVERH010000091.1, forward strand.
CGCCCCCCGGCCATCATCAACCTCATAGGCTTGCCGCAGTTCGCTGGAGAGCTGAGAGAGCACCGCGCGTCCTTCTTCGGTGGCCACGGCTTGCGCCTCCACCTGGTTCGAGATGGTGGTCCCAGTGTTGAGAAGAAGATACGCCGCCGCCACTACGATGCCCATGAGCGCAACGACCGCCATCAGTTCGGGCAGTGTGAACCCCACATCGTCTCGCATGCGATCGCGCGCGCTCATTACCAACTCAACTCCCGGTACGTCTGCATCCCAGCGCTGACGGTCACACTCGTCTGCTTCCGGTACTGCCATCCGACGAGCTGGTACTGGACCTCGTAGGTCCCTGGCTGCAGTCCCTTCACCAAGAGATATCCGTCCGAGTCAGTTTGTCCGGTGAGGTAGTAGCTGTCGGGACCGGTGATCCGCACCGACTGGCCGTCCCTGGCGTTCCCGTTGTTCTTCACAGTCCGCACCAGCAGAGAGCCCTCAGCGATCGGGGCCATCACGAACACTTCCGGCGCATTGGAGCCGTCATACGTGACGCTGCGATTCTGCGTTGTATACCCGGCTTTCTCCACCGTCACGCTGTACGTGGCGTTAGCGAGGCCCTCGAATGCAACCTCACCGCTCGCGGATGTGATGAGGGGACTACCAGATACGTGGGAGAACGGCCACGAAGACTGCCTCACATTCACCGTGACTCCGCTCACCGGAACGTCCGCACTATCTGATGTCCGAACGACCAGACCTCGTCGCGCGGTCAGTTTGATGGTCTGCGAGAGCGCCTGGCCCCCGGCGGGTATCGCGACTGTGATGCTGCCCTGCGAGTAGCCGTCCTTGACAGCGGTGGCAGTGTAGTCAGCTATGAGCAGATCGTCGAAGTCCACCGCCCCACTCACGCTGGTGGTGGCCGTCCTGTCGGGGGCGCCCGAGCGGCTCAGTGTCACCGTGGCGCCCGGTATCGGCACATCGCTGTCGTCAACCACTGTGATACGGGCGCTCGATGGGCGCTGCAGGCGCACTACTACGCTTGTCAGTAGGTCAGCGGCGACGTTGACCGACGACAGCGCAGCGTAGTCGTAGATGTAGCCCGCCTTCGTGCACTGCAGCTGGTATTCGCCCGTGCTCAGATAGCCGTAGAACGCTTCACCGGCGTCATCGGTCGCGGTCGACCGTGCCGCGCCGGAAACAGGGGTGATCACCACGGCCACACCAGTCATGGCCGCGTTGGTCTCCGCATCCAGAGCCAGCACCGACAGATCACCGGTGTTCACAAGGCTGCTCTTGCCAAAGATGTTCGACGACAACTGGACCCTACTGCCGGAATCCTCGCCCCATCTAACGGTCACAAGCACTTCTTTGTACAATGCGCGACCGGTATCGGGGTCCCTGGCCCATGAGACGTCGGTGTCAACAACGTACTCTCCGTCAATCTCCACGGGCGTCTCGATCGCACCCGGGATGTCCGGCGGGGTGCCATCAGCATTGATGACGCCCACCTCGTCATACGGCAAGTTGCGCACCAACTCAAGGCGCTCATTGGCGAGGTTGAGAGCATCGACCCGGACCGCGGAGTTCTGCGACGCCTGAGTGGCATACCCGAACACGCTCATCACGCCCATGGCGATGATGAGCAGGATCGCCGCGGCAGCTACGAACTCGACGACCGTGAAACCGCGATCACCGATGAGAGGTCTCTTCGTCACGAGTGTGTCTCCTCCGCGCTCCGCTCTGGCCCGGGACCGGGTGTTCCCGTGAACCGTCGTGCACAGTCTACCGCAGACGGCTGCATCTCTGTATCGGCAGAAACGGCCCATCACTTGAACCTTACACTGTTTATGCCCGAATCCCATCATAGCCTGATATCCAGGCCGCTCAACAGCGCGGTGGACGAGCGCAGGACCGCACGCTCAGCCGATA
>JAVERH010000092.1:0-8955 GCA_034007245.1 Coriobacteriia bacterium
ATCCCTCTGGAAGCCCGGCACCCACTGCGGCGTTCGAGAGCACGCGTGTGATGGCAAGGTTGGACTTCACCGCAAGACTTCCGCCACGGAGTATGACCGCGTTACCGGTCTTCACACACAGTCCAGCAGCGTCGGCGGTGACGTTGGGGCGAGCCTCGTAGATTATCGCGACGACACCGAGAGGGACGCGCACCTGCGAGAGCGAGATACCGTTGGCAAGCCGCGAGCCGCTCACGACCTCGCCGATCGGGTCGGGTAGCACGGAGAGGCTTCTCAGTGCCTCGGAGATCGCTTTGATGCGCATCGGCTCGAGCGCGAGGCGATCGAGTAGTGCCGGCGCGGTACCGGCAGCGCGCGCCGCAGCCAGATCCTGCTCGTTGGCTGCAAGTATCTCGTCTTGCTTAGCCATGAGGGCGTGCGCCATCACCAGTAGCGCCCGATTACGTTGATCGGTCGACGTACTCGCCAGTGAAATAGCAGCCTGGCGGGCACGTACGGCTAGATCGTACACCTCCGACATAGCACCGCCCCCTTCGTCTCGCTCGAAGTCACAGTATAACCAGGTGGTCGCGATGCACGACCTCAGCGCCATCCCAGTTGGGCAGCACCCGGGATATCTCAACCGTCCTGAGGCCCCTCACACGCTTAAGATCCGCCGAGGACATGCCGGCGAGACCTCTCGCGATAGCATGACCTTCTCCGTCGATGACCTCGATCGCGTCACCTATGACGAAGCTCCCGATCACGTCGACGACGCCAGCCGGGAGAAGGCTTCCACCGCCCAAGCATAGGGCGTGCTTCGCGCCATCGTCAATCGTGACGGAGCCGCGCGGATGACCTGCGTACGCAAGCCAGAGCTTGCGCCCTTTGACCGCCGCCTCGCCCCCTGCAAACAGGGTCCCGACAGGCGTGCCTGCCACTGCGTCGACGACGACATTCGGACGACGCCCATCGCAGACCACCATCGGGATGCCCGCCTTCATGAGCGCACGTGCGGCCTCGAGCTTGGTCGTCATGCCACCGCTGCCCACGCTGCTCCCCGGCCCGCTGGCGGATGCCATATGCTCCTCGGTCACCTCATCGATACGCTCGAGCAACAGAGCGTCCGCGTGGATGCGGGGATCCGAGGAGTACAGCCCCTCGATATCGGTGAGCAGCAGCACGAGGTCGGCGTGGACCATCATCCCGGTGAGTGCTGCCAGGTAATCGTTATCGCCGAAGCGGATCTCTTCTACAGCTGTCGTATCGTTCTCGTTGACGATCGGCACGATGCCGAGCTCGAGCAGCCGCTCGAGGGTCTCGCATGCGTGCACGTACTGCTGACGATGCCCCACCTCGTGACGCGTGACCAGTACCTGGCCGATCGTCAGACCACGCTGCCCAAAGAACTCGCGATATGCGTCGATGAGCAGGACTTGTCCCACCGAGGCGGTCGCCTGAAGTGTGGGCATGTCGGTCGGACGCTCGCTGAAGTGAAGTGTCTCGAACCCGGCGGCGATCGCGCCACTCGTGACCACGACCACGCTGTAACCATCCCGGGTGAGCGTATGGACCTGCCCGGCAAGTGATTCGAGATATACGCGATCGACTCGTCCATCGGCATCGGTCACCGTGGAACTACCGACCTTCACCACGATCGTATGCCTAGCCACCAACGACCCCGTCTCCCCCGAACGACTCGAACTCGAAGGATACCGGCCCAATATGGACCGTATCACCATCGACCGCGCCGGCGCAGCGCAACTTATCCTCCACACCCATCTTCGACAGACGGCGCTGGAGATACGCGACCGCCTCCTCGTTGTTCATATCGGTCACGATCACGACCCGCTCGACTCCACCGCCGCTCACATCCCAACCACCGTCCATGGCACGGGCCACAAGGACCTCGCGATCCTGACGCGGTACGTGCGTGTACTCGGCTTCGAAGACCTGCTCGTCTATCGCAGCGTTGTGGCGAAGCTCGTAGACCGCCTCACCCAGCGCGCGAATGAGCGGGGCGATCCCCTCGCCGGTGACCGCCGAGACCGCGAAGTACGGCCGTTCAGCCTCCTCACACCACGCCGCCACACGATCCGAGTTCTCGGCGGCTCCCTCGGCATCCAACTTGTTGCCGACAACGATCTGTGGGCGTTCAGACAGGTCACTGGTATGTGCGGCGAGCTCGCCATCGATGACCGCCAGATCCTCGAGCGGATCGCGACCTTCGTACCCACCGGAAAGGTCCAGCACGTGCATGATGAGTGCCGTGCGCTCTATGTGCCGCAAGAATGCATGGCCGAGACCCGCGCCCTCGCTTGCGCCTTCGATGAGGCCGGGGACGTCCGCCACCACAAACGAACGCTCACCGCTTGAGACCACGCCCAGGTTCGGGACAAGTGTGGTGAACGGATAGTCTGCGACCTTCGGCTTCGCCGCGCTCATGCGCGCGATGAGCGAGGACTTGCCTACGCTCGGTAGTCCCACCAACGCGGCATCGGCAAGCAGCTTCAGCTCGAGCTCGATCCAACGCTCCACGCCCGGCTCACCGAGCTCGGCGAAACTCGGAGCCCGGCGCGTCGAGGTCGTGAAGTGCGGGTTACCCCGACCACCCTTGCCACCGTGGACCACTATGAGACGCTGCCCTTCGCGGGTCAGGTCACCGAGCGTCTCCCCGGTCTCCGCATCGCGGACGATCGTGCCTCGCGGCACCTTCAGCACCATCTCGGGACCATTGGCGCCATCCCGCTGCGACCCCTTGCCATGCGTACCACGCAGGGCCTTGAAGTGCCGTTTGTAGTGGTAGTCGATCAGCGTGGACAGCGCACCGTCGGCCTCGAGCACGACATCGGCGCCATGACCGCCATCGCCACCGTCTGGCCCGCCCTTAGGCACATGCGCCTCACGCCGGAACGATGCGCAGCCCGCGCCACCGTCACCAGCTTTCACATATATCTTCGCTTCATCTATGAACACGCTGCTCCAACCCCTGTGGGAGGCTTCATTGTAGCCTGCCGCTACCGTTCATGCAGAAGGCCCCCCGCATACGGCGGGAGGCCTCCGGGCGACGCTACTGTTGTAACGACTATGACTCCAGCGGTAGCACGTGGACCCTGCGATCCTTGCCACGCGTGAAGTCCACGACACCGTCGATCTTAGCGAACAGCGTGTCGTCGCTACCGAGGCCGACGTTCTGACCGGGCTTAAGACGAGTACCACGCTGGCGGACCAGGATCGAACCAGCGGTCACGATCTGTCCCGCGAAGCGCTTCACGCCAAGCCGCTGCGCCTGTGAGTCACGACCGTTGCGGGTCGAACCCAAACCCTTCTTATGAGCCATCTTAGTTCACCCTCGCATCCGTCGGGCTGTGCCCGGATAGTCTATCAGCCTTCGTACTTCTTCGCATGAACACCACAGTACTTCGAGCCGTCCTTGACCTTGTTCTGGCACGGCGTACCGTCGGACTTGATCGCGGCACATGTCTCAGACACAACGCCTTCGACCGGCTTCTCGGTCTTTGCAGGCTTCTCGGTCTTTGCAGGCTTCTCGGTCTTCACTGGCTTCTCAGCCTTCGCTGGCTTCTTGGCACCAGGGGCCGAGATGTCGGTGATCCGGATGGCCATCAGGTGCTGGCGATGGCCCTTAGTGCGCTTGTAGCCCTTGCGCTTCTTGAACTTGAAGACGATCTGCTTCTCGCCCTTGAAGTGCTCGAGCACCTCGGCGGTCACCGAGGCACCTTCGAGCTCAGCCGCGGTTGCCATGACGTTGTCACCATCGGCGATGAAGATCACCGGAAGCGACACCGTGCTACCAACCTCGGCATTGAGCTTCTCTACGGCGACGATCGTGCCGACCTCTACCTTGGCCTGCTTGCCGCCGGTGTTCACCACTGCATACATGGATGTCGCTCCAGTCAGATGGGGGTACACGCGAAGGGATATGCTAGCAGAGTGCTCCTAAGAGCGTCAACGGTTCCGGGCGTGTCCATTTCACTCTCATGCATCCTGCCCACCCGATACCGCTGCCTTTCCTTCGATGAGCAGCCGCACCTCGGTCGGCCCCACATCCGGATCGGCGATCACGTTAACCCGCTTGCCCGTCTCCGACCGCAAGAGCGCCAGCGTGTTGTTGCCGGGTGCATGCACGAGCGCATACGTCTGCGGGTTGAGGCCCACAAGATACGCCGAGGCCTTTCCGCCAACGAGAATCTCCCGAAGGGTGCGCTCGACGGTAATGCGCCTTGTGGTATCCGAGAGCGCACGTCCCTCTCCGCCACAGCATGGGCATGGTTCCGTCAGAACGCCGTGTAGCCCGTCCGTCACGTTCTTCCGAGTCATCTCCACTAGTCCGAGCCGGGACATATCGGACACGCGCGTCTTCGTCCGGTCCCGTTCAAGCTCTCGGCTCAGCCGCTCAACCACCTGCTGGCGATTCTGGGGGTCCTGCATATCGATGAAGTCGATCACGATGATCCCACCGATATCGCGAAGCCTGAGCTGTCGCGCGGTCTCTGCGGCCGCTTCGAGGTTGGTCCGTAGCACGGTGTCTTCGAGGTTCTTCCGGCCCACATAGCTACCGGTGTTGACGTCCACTGCCGTGAGTGCCTCGGTCTTATCGATGGTGATGCGCCCACCTGACGGAAGAGACACGTCCCGCAGGATCGCCGAGTCGATGTCCGCCTGCAGTCCGTACTCTTGGAAAAGCGGCACCTTGTCCTTGTACTGTTGCACACGGCGCACGAGCTTCGGAGCGGACTTCCGCAGGAAGGAGACCACCTTCTCGTACACCCGCTTGTCGTCCACGACGAGCCGACGGTATGACTCGCCAAACGCATCACGAACCAACCGGAGTGCTAGATCCATCTCTGTGTATACGACTTCAGGCGCCAGCCCTTCACGCGCCTGTGTCTGCACTCGACGCCACAACCGCAACAAGAACTCGAGATCGCCCTGAAGATCCTTCTCGGCAGCGCCTGACGCCGCAGTCCGTACGATGACACCCACATCCTCGGGAACGAGGGGTTCGATGACATCGGTCAGACGCTCTCGCTCATCGTCTGGCAGCTTGCGAGAGACACCGACGAGACTCGCAAACGGCATCAGTACGAGGAACCGACCCGGAAGTGTGATCTGCGTGGTCACGCGAGCACCCTTGGTGCCCATCGCATCCTTGAGCACCTGCACCATGACCTGCTGGCCAGGCTTCAGGAGCGACTGGATGTCCCGACGTGGTGTGCCGGAGACCCCTTCCGGCGACACGACCTCGTCCACGTAAAGGAACGCGTTCTTCTCAAGGCCGATATCCACGAAGGCCGCTTGCATCCCCGGCAGGACATCGCGCACCTTGCCGAGATAGATATTGCCCACGACACTCCGCTTCGGGCGCTCTATATAGAGCTCCACAAGGCGACGGTTCTCGACTACCGCGACACGCGTTTCATACATATCGTGCGAGATGAGCATCTCGCGAGTGATGTCAGGCACGATGTGTGCCGCTACAGCGGTCGACGCCAGCTCTGCTGATCCTCGATGAGAAGATCGGTTCGGGTGACCGAGACCACCCGATCCGGTCCAACGGCTGCCGCTATGAAGACCTCGGGGCGGAGAGAGCCCTGCTCGCCCATCCGGACCCACATCCGGACGATCGTGCGACCCTCCTGCGATCTCACCTCTGGCTTCTTCGGAAGCGCTTTGGCGAGTTCGAAAACCTTGTGCTTGCCCTTGTGTTCTACGCTGAGGCGACCGGTTCCCACGAGCGCGTTGAGCGAACGCTCGATCTCCTGCTGCGGACTCCCCCCTTCAATCTCGACTTCGTATACGGCTATCGTCAACCTCGACGCCAGCGAACCCTCCGCCGGCGGGACATACCCACACGTCACAAGCCCCAACTCAGGCACGACCGAAGCTCTCAGCACCTCGGTCACCTCAGCCACCGGGATGAAGCGTTTCAGCACGATATCGAGATACTCGCGCTCCCCCGCTGTTCCCACCGGGAGCGCAGGCCCGAAGGCGATCCGCATCCTCGGCGTGAACCCCTGACTGACAGCATACGGCAACCCGGCGCGCCGCGCAGCGCGTTCCCACGCACGGCCCGTCTCCAGGTGTGACAGAAAACGCAGCCTCCCCGACTTACGGAAGCAGATCCGCAGCTTGAAGCCCTCAGCCACGACGGCCTCCTTCCGCGATCGAGATATCCACACCGAGATCCGTGCAGACCCCGCAGCCCGTACACTCTTCAAAGGTACAGTCAGGTGTAGTGATCGCCGAGTCGGCTCTCGCACGCTCCAGGCGCAGGAACTTCTCGGCCAGACCGCTATCGATGTGCGACCACGGAAGTGGCTCCCCCTGCACGTACGCTGTGGACGCCGCTGCAGTCATATCCAGACCGACCGACGCGAACGCCTCAAGCCAGCGCGTGAGCGAGAACTGCTCGGTCCATGCGTCAAACCGTGCGCCCACCCGCCAGGCCGCTTCGATACCGTCGGCCATCTCACGCCCACCGCGCGCCAGTGCAGCCTCGAGAAGCGACGACGATGGGTCGTGCCAGGAGAGCTCGACACCACGATGAGGCACCGAATCGCGAAGGATCCTCTGGCGGCGACGCACCTCGTCGATCGGCGTCTGTCCGTCCCACTGGAAAGGCGTGTGTGCCTTTGGGACGAACGTCGCGACCGAGACCGCGACGCGCAGCCCCCCACGCTCGCCCTTCGGCGTGGCTTCACGGGCGACATGCAACACCTTCTCCACGAGTGCGCCGATGGCGCGCACGTCCTCGTCCGTCTCGGTCGGAAGCCCGATCATGAAGTAGAGTTTCACCCGTCGCCATCCGGCCGTGAACGCCTCATGGACCGCAGTGACGACCTCCTCTTCGGTGATGTTCTTATTGATCGCGTCACGCAGTCGCTGCGAGCCGGCCTCAGGGGCGAAGGTGAGTCCGCTCTTCCGGCCGTTCCCCAGCAGGCGTGCAAGAGGAACGGTGAACGAGTCCATCCGCAGCGATGGCACCGATATGGCTGTGCCCGTGCCCTCGAGCCTGGCCACGAGACGTCGCAGGATCGGCTCGAGCTGCGAGTGGTCGGCGGTGGAAAGCGACGTGAGCGAGAGCTCCTCGTATCCCGTGCATGCAAGACCCGCGATAGCGTCACGGACGATCGAGTCGGCGGAACGTTCCCGAACCGGACGGTAGACCATCCCCGCCTGACAGAAACGGCAGCCCCTCGAACAGCCCCGGAGGACCTCTACGGTAGCACGATCGTGCACGACGTCGGCGTACGGCACCACGGGACACACCGGTGCCGGATACGCATCGAGATCGGCAAGGATCCGTCGCCGTACACGATCCGGAGCGGGCTGCGACGCCATGCACCGACCGTCGGAGCCCGGCGTATAGAGCGAAGGCACATAGACGCCTTCGATCGTCGCCAGCGCGTGCACGGACTCCTCGCGTGTCACTCCACTCGCTATCGATGCGCGATGCGACGCGACGATCTCTTGCACCGCATCCTCGCCGTCACCGATCAGTATGGCGTCAAAGAACGGCGCCATCGGCTCGGGATTGTGCGCACTCGGTCCGCCACCGATGACGAGCGGATGCGAGTCGTCCCGGTCGACGGCCCGCAGCGGGATACCCGCTAGATCGAGCGCCTCAAGCACGTTGCTGTACGTCAGCTCGTTGGAAAGCGTGATCCCGAACAGGTCGACCTCGCAGACCGGGGTATACGACTCCAGCGTGAAGAGCGGGATCGCTGCTTCGCGCATCGCCGCGGACATATCCACCCACGGCAAGAACACCCGCTCGGTGGCGACATCCTCGAGTTCCTGCAGCCGGGCGGCAAGCACTTCAAGCGCCTGGTTAGCCATGCCGACCTCGTATGCGTCCGGATACATCAACGCAACCCGGTACGCGGCGTCATCACGCCGACAAGCGCCCCACTCGTGATCGATATAGCGAGTTGGTCGCTCGACGTGCGGCAGCAGCCGCTCTACCTGCAACCACAGGTCACTCGACACGCTGACCGCCATCATCGACAGCCGACGGCTCAACCACAGGAAGCTCGGCTACTGTCCGACGACCCCTCCTCGGACGCCTGGCAGCAGCAGACGCGATCATGCCGCGGAAGTTGCTGATCACCTGACCCAGGTCGTTGCCGTCCTCGAAATACTGCACCGCAGCCTTTCCCATCGCAAGCGTCCCCGTGTAGCCGACCCCGCCCTTGATCGCCCACCCGAGCACGGGCACCAGTGTGAGCGCCTGCCGGGCAACAGCTCGCATCAGGTAACCGCCACCCACGACAGCGAGTAGCTCTTTGATGCGCTCCTTGCCGAGTGGTTCGCCGTAGGCAGCCGCGATCTGCAGCAACATCTTCGCCTGGTTGGCGGTCATGATCGGCATATCGGCACCGGCTATAGGGGTGACCGCACCGACGAGCGCGTTCTGCCATGCGGTCGTCTTCACGGCATCCTCGGCTACAGCACGGCGTATGAATGCGAAGTTGTGTGCGAGAGCAAGACGCTTGCTCCCGAGCGTATCGGACAGCCATGTGCCGAGATGGTTGACGGCCTCGGTAGGATCGTAGCTCACGACAACGTCTCCAGTGGGCTGAGCGAGCGCGTCCGCCAGATCACGCACGCGCACTCCATCACCCAGACCGACGACCACGATCGGGATACGCGACTCATGGACAGCAGCCACGGCCTGGCGCAGCGCGACGTTACCGCTACCGGCAATGGCGATGACCACGTCGGTCAGATGTGCGAGCGGCGGTGTCTGGCCGAGCTCGGCGACCTCGATCTGTAGCATCGCCCGGGAGGTTCGGGGTCGCAGACTCTCGCGGATCACGTCGATCAGCGCGTCGGGGGCGTCGACCTCCACGTAGACGCCGATACGCACCGGGAGCTCACGCTCCTCGGTGTATCGGGTGCCTGACTTCGTGACATCACGTACGTCGATCGGAAGCCCCATACCGGGCCGTGATA
>JAVERH010000093.1:0-8928 GCA_034007245.1 Coriobacteriia bacterium
AGCGCTTCCAGCAGGCGCGATAGCCGCTCGGTTACACTGTCAGGTATCGGCGCGCCGCAGCTGAAGCGCCAAGACGTTAGACCGAATCCCTGAAATCCCTCACGGGTCGAACCGCTTGCAGCAGCGTATCTTAGGGGATACACTCGGCGCATGATCGAGATTCGGCAGACAGACGAGTACGAGTCGTGGTTCGAGAGCCTGCGCGACCGCGAGGCACGGTTCCGCATCATCGCCCGGATCCGGCGGCTATCACTCGGCAACCTCGGCGACGTCAAGCCGGTCGGCGAGGGCGTGTCGGAACTGCGGATCACGTACGGACCCGGTTATCGCGTCTACATCAAGCAGCGGGGCAAGACGCTGATCGTGCTGCTTGCCGGCAGCGACAAGTCGAGCCAGAAGCGCGACATCGAGCGGGCGAAGCAGCTCGCTCGGGACCTGTAAGGAGGTCTCCTATGCCCACCAACAAGACGAAGACCCGCCCCTGGGACCCTGCACGCTACCTCGAAAGCGACGAGGACGTCGCGGCCTACCTCGACGCCGCTCTTGAGGAGGATGACCCGGCGCTGCTCGCCGCAGCACTCGGCGACGTCGCTCGGGCGAAGGGGATGACTGAGATCGCACGCGAGACCGGCCTCGGTCGCGAGAGTCTCTACAAAGCGCTCTCGACTGACGGCAACCCTGAGTTCGGCACGGTCCAGAAGGTCGTGCGCTCGCTCGGGCTCAAGCTGCATATCTCCGCGTGATCGGTCTAACCCGGGCGTCAACCTGTCAACGCAGTGTGCGGTAGACTCGGGCAGGGACCGGGCGTAGGCGTTGCAGGTTACGCCCAAGAGCGTTCGACGCATTTCGGACAGCTCCGGATATATGGTGCTATAGTCAGTACCATAAGTGCGGTCCTACTCGGAGGTCATCATGTCTCTCGCGGTCAAGTTCTCGGAGGACGTCGTCCCTCTCGGCGATCTCAAGGTGAATCCCGGCAAGGTCGTTCGGCACGCTGACGAGACGGGGCGGCCCGTGCTGCTCACGAGCCACGGCCGCGGGGTCGCGGTCGTGCAGGCGCTCTCGGAGTTCGAGGCCGCTCAGGAGGAACGCGAGTTCATGCGCGCGGTCGTCGCCGGGCTGGCCGACATTGAGGCGGGTCGCGTCTCGTCGCTCGTCGACGTAAAGCAGCGCCTGGGCCTCGCATGACGGACAAGCACTGCGAGGTCGGCTTCGCGAAGTCGGCGGAGGACGACCTGCTCGGCATCCTCGAGTGGTATGCGGCACAGCTCGTGCCGGAGGTGGGCAGTCGGCTCGTGGCGGCGATCGTTGAGCATGTGGAGCAGCTCGAGCAGTATCCGGACAGCGGCAGGATGGTGCCGGAGTTCGGCACGCCGTCGCTTCGCGAGCTTCTGCTCGATCCGTACCGCATCGTGTACCGGCACGATGGGGATATGGTAAGCATCGTGCGGGTGTGGCGTAGCGAGCGACTCATGGAGGATTCCGGTCTCAGTGGAAGCGGCACCTAATAAGCGCGTCCAGCAGACGCGACAAGGTGGTAGCCTCATGACAGCGCGCGGCGCGCAGCTGAAGCGCCGGATGTTAGACGCAGACGAAGCGTCGCATATCAGGAGGACGGGGTCAGGCAGCGAGCAGACGGTCGCCTGATGGTAGATTCCGACAAGTCACTTTACAGGGATGGGGGTTCGGTCATGGTGGTCAGGTCGGTCATCTTAGCGCTTGCGATCGCCTCGCTCGTACTCGTAGGATGCACCTCCGCGGACCACAAGGCGGGCTGGAACGCAAGGGAGGAAGTCGGCGCGATCTGGGGCGTCGGCGAGCAGGGTGTCGACAGCGATCTCAAGCGAGTCGATGAGGACATGAGTGAGAGTCATCGGATGATGGCAATCATGATCCTCAGTAATGCGGGTGAGAACTCCGACCTCGACAGCTATGAGGATGTGTTCCTGGTTGATGTGAAGACCAACGATGGCAGCAACACGGCGACGGTCGTGGTTGTCGAGGACAAAACCGGCCTCCAAAGGACCATCGTTCCCCAGGCCATCAAGGACCAGGGAAACACCTCCGCTCCCTAGGAGACCGATGGCGTCGCGTCTAACAAGTGCTTCCGGCCGATTCACGCATGCGATAAGTTGAACTGCAGCCGCTCGTTCGCGGCTGAAGCACAGAGACGTTAGCCACTTCCCATGTCACTCCGCCCCCGCGAGGGTTTCGCTCTTGTCGTACGCTTCGTGCATCGATATAGTAAACGTATGTCGATTGGAGGCGTCCTCATGGAGGCAGTAACCATCTCTCCCAAGTATCAGGTGGTCATCCCTAAGTCGGTGCGCAGGCAGTTGCGCCTCGTCCCGGGGCAGAAGGTGCAGGTCATCGCATACGGCGACCGGATCGAGTTCATCCCGCTAAAGCCGGCACGCGAGCTTCGCGGTATGCTGCGCGGCCTTGACACCACCTTCGAGCGCGACCGGGAGGATCGGGTGTGAACGTCGTCGACTCTTCGGCATGGCTCGAGTACTTCGGCGATGGCCCCAACGCTGCGGAGTTCGCACCAGCAATCGAGGATCCGGAGAGCCTGGTCGTGCCCACGCTGACCCTGTTCGAGGTGTTCAAGCGGACGTCCCAGATCACAGACGAGACCACGGCGCTGAATGCCGTCGGCGTGATGATGCAAGGTACGGTCGTCGAGCTCTCCGCCTCGCTCTCCTTGGATGCCGCACGGCTGTCGCTTGAGTCGGGCCTCGCGATGGCGGATGCGATCATCCTAGCCACCGCGCGTTCACAGGAGGCCGTGTTGTGGACACAGGACGCCCATTTCGATGGGGTGGACGGCGTCGAGTTCCGCCCCAAGCGGTAGGGAGTGGCTAACAAGCGCTTCCACGCAGACGGCGCGCCTCGTGGGGTAGACTCGGGTGGCAAGCGCTCGCCGGCGCGCCGCAGCTGAAGCGCAAAGACGTTTACCGTCGGCACGGTGATGCCGTGACAATCACGATGGTGGTCCATGAGCGCCGTGATCTCTCTGAGGTAGACGTACTCTGATGGGTGGGCCTGACAAGCAGTTCGAGCGGACTCACTTCGTTCGCCGCTCACAAGGGCGGTTGTCGTCGGATAGGGGGGCGGGCCGATGGTTCGCTTGAGGTACTCGGCACTTACGCTACTGTGTTTCGTCGTGGTCGTGTCGTCGCTTTCTGCTTGTTCCACGGAGAACGCAGGTTTGGACGAGACGACATCGCAGGGCTCAGAGGCGTCGACCGTCTCCGCGAGCCCCTCATCAGATGAGACTGCGACGGTGGAGTCCGATGACTCGTCTGCGTGGCAGCCACCGGTGCTACCACCGCGACCGACGATGGACGTAGAGGCCTCGCAGCCCTCAGTCGCCGACGCCGCAGCCGCGCTCATCCGACTCGCAGACGAGGCTGATCTGCTCGGGGAGTTCGTGCACGAATCTTCCACAGTTGAGGGCATGGGTCGTGACTCCTATGGCTACTGGTGGGTGCAGGGTTGGGTCATGATCTCCGATCCGTCATGGACCGGGGAGACGGGCGAGCAGCTCTTCGTGGTCTACGACGGGACGTCTTGGACACTTATCGGCTACGGCACGGGGTTGATGCGATCCGACTACCCGTCCGACATCGACTGGGTGGACATCGACGGCTAGTTGGGTGAGCTGCGAACCAGCGGATTGGGCGGGCTCGGGAGTGGGCATATGGGCCAAGCACCGGAAGGTGCCTGTGGGGGCCGTCCTTCAGGCGCTCATCTTCGTGATCGCGGTCCCGTTTCTGCTGGGGGGGTGAAGTCGATGCGTTCAGTGGGGCGCTGGGTCAGCTCCTTGGTGTACTCCGGCATGTTCTGCTCCATGGTGCTGTCTCCATGGTGGATCCTGGTTGTCCTCTTCCCGCTACTCTTGCTGCCGATCGCAGTCGCTGTGACCTTGCTCGCGGTACTGTGGTTCAAGCCGCGCTTGGATGCCCTGCACGATGTGGACGCCATTCTCAAGAAGGAGTGTCCTTCGGCAAGGGACCTCCTATGGTTTCGTGGCGGACTCAGTTGGTACTTCCTCGGGGTGTTCCCCTCGATGGCGGTGGCGGCGGTCCAGCTCGGCTTGTTCTTGATCCTACTGTCGTTCGAATCACAAGAACTACTCGCGGCATTGATGGGGATGGGGCTGCTCGCTCTTGGGGCAGGCGTGGCCTGGCTGACGCGGCGCGAGAGCCGCACTGCCGCACTGGTGGCACTCTCGAGTTATGCGAAGTCGAGGCGGACGGACCGGGGTCTGCTGCAACAAGCGGCGGATGCCGTCTCACAGCCAATTCGCGACTTGGAGGCCGCCCGCCTAGCAAGCGCTTCCAGCTGACGCGCAGGGGTCGTCGGCGACACTGCGAGGCATCGGCGCGCCACCGATGCCCAAGAGCGATAGGCCGAGACGATGTGCGAACCAGAGCCTCCCGCCAGGCGTCCAAGTTGTACGGGAGCCCTGATATGAGGGAGGCGTACGGGATGAGGAGTCAGCGTGCTCGCACGATGCTGCTGTGTGCACTGCTCGGGGTCATCTGTGTGGTGCTGCCCGGCTGCGTGACACCCACCATGACCGGCCCGCTGTTGGTCCCCTCCGGCCCGCCGCAGAACTCCGACACTCAGGCCGACCCAAACGACGGTCTTACGGAGGCGATCAATGACTTCGGTCTCGAACTCGTCTCGGCGGCATCTGCCAACGACAACGACAACACGATAGTCTCTCCCGTTTCCGTTCACGCGGCGCTCTCGATGACTGCCAACGGCGCAGACGGAGAGACGGCGGGGCAGATGCGCGAAGTGTTGCGAACCGACGCGATGACCACGATGGATGCCAACAACCAGTGGGCATCACTGCTGACGGGGCTCGGCTCGCGCGGTACGAGCCAGCGTCTCGAAATCGCCAACTCGCTCTGGGCGAGTGACGACGTCGCGTTCATGAAGCCCTTCATCGACGCTGACCGCGACTACTTTGGCGCACAGGTGTCTACGCTCGACTTCGAGAGGGACGATGTCGCCTCCGCGATCAACGGTTGGGTCTCGAAGAACACGCGGGAGATGATCACCCGCATCGTCGACGACGTGCCCGACGATGTAGGACTCTATCTCGCGAACGCGGCCTACTTTGAAGGGGACTGGGTGACCCCCTTTGACCATGAACGCACGCTCGAGCAGCCCTTCACGCGCCCTGACGGTTCGATGCGCGACGTGGAGATGATGCACATGACCGAGCAGATGCCCTACTACGAGAACACGGTGCTGAAGGCGACCCGGCTGATGTACAAGGGCAATGACTCGGCGTTCTACGTCTTGCTGCCCAAACCAGGCGTGAGCCTCGACGCGGCACTGGCGAGCACGCAGGCCGCCGAATTCGCGGAGATGCGCGCGGCCATGACATCCGGGGCCATGACCGAGGTGATCCTCGGCCTGCCCAAGCTCGACGCCGACTTCTCCTCCAGACTCAAGGAGCCGCTGTCTGCCATGGGCATGCCGCGCGCATTCGACGAGCGGGAGGCGCAGTTCTCCGACATCGCCGACGTACTCGGTCCTCTCTACATCGGCGATGTGTACCACAAGGCGAAGATCAGGGTGGACGAGAAGGGGACCGTTGCGGCGGCAGCTACGGCTGTCGAGATCGCGGCGTTATCGGCCGCACCTACGGTGGAACGAGCGATGGTCGTCTGTGATCGCCCGTATGCATTCGCCATCGTCGACGAGCGAAGCGGCGCTATGTTGTTCCTGGGGACCATCAACGATCCCGGAGAGTAGGTTGCTTGATGGCCTGACGTTGCCGCGTCCGGCCCAGCATACGGATCAACCTGACTCGCTTCGCTCGCAGGTCATCCGTGAAACGCTCGATGGAAAGGGTGGTTGTGCTGATGAGGCGAATTCTGCGCGTCCTGGCAGTATGCGGAGTGTCGCTCATTCTACTCGGATGTACTGCTCCGAGCCCACCCCCCGCGCCACAATCCAGCTTGGCGCCGCGTTCACAGTCGGCGACCGGCATTGGCGAAGGCCTTCGCCTGACTGTGACAGTCGACCTGCCGGTTCGCGCAGCGTCGGTAACGACCATCGCGATCGAAGCATTCAACTCGACTGAAGAGACGCTCACGGCCGGCGCGATTCATCGGTTCGAGGTCACCGATGCATCAGGCGAGATCGTGGATGGGACCGATAGCCGGAAGTTCGCGATCATGAGCGTGCCTGTGCCGCCGGGAACCGCATACTCGACAACGGTCGCTTTCACACTGCCCTCGCCCGGCGAGTATCTGTTCTCGATGCCGGAGGCTGTGATGCAGGACGGGATTCCGCTGACCCTCGACCTTCAGGCGGTCGGCCGGGGAGACGGTGGTTAACAAGCGCCTCGACACCGACTCGCCGCGTTGGCCCGTACTTCCGGTCGGGTCATGTACGCGCTACGCTGAGATGAACCACGAGTTGATCGGGTGACCCTCAGGGTGCGTGCTGCGGGTCATCGCACGTCGCGTCGGATGGATTGGAGTGGGAATGGGGGATTCCTACAGGGTCGTCTCCGCTCTCCTCGAACACGTTTCCGTGCTTCCGGACATTGAGCGCGGGGCCGCAGAGTTGTTCGGAGACGCCGTGCCGGCGGAGTTGTCTGAGCACGTCACTCCCGCATCCGTCTTTCTCGCCGCCCAGCAAGACGGCACGCTCTGGGTGGCGCTCGGCCCGGACGAGCTCCCCGTCGGGTTCGTGCGCGTGGTCGTGACAGACGCGCGCGTCCACCTGGCTGAGCTCGACGTGCTTCCCGCCCACGGACGTCGGGGTGTCGGTACGGCACTCGTCGGGGCTGTGGAGGACTGGGCGCGCTCGAAACACTATGAGGAGATCACGCTCACCACCTATCGCGACCTGCCGTGGAACGCGCCGTTCTATGCCGGTCTAGGATACCGCGTCGTCCCGGAATCCGAGTGGGATAGTGAGACGCGCCGACGGTTCGAAGACGAGGCAGGGCTCAAGTCGGAGCTGGACAAGCGTGTCGCCATGCGCAAGCGGTTCGTCGCCGCCTGACCGCACCGAGGAGGATGACATGGCAGAATCACGGAAGCACCGCACGATCATCGTGGGCATCATACTGGTGGCACTACTGCTCTTCGGCTGCGACTTCTTCGATGGGTTCGCGAGCGACCCGGGGCCCAGAGAAGGCGAGTCGGCCTACCCGAATCCGTATGACGACACGTACTACCCGCCGGAAGAGGCCGAAAGCGAGCAGTCTCAGGACACCGCAGGCCCCGATCAGGCGGAAGGGGCGCTCACCGGGGCGCAGGACACTCCCGCCACGGGGCCCATCACCGCCCAGGAGATCGCCGGCACGTACAGCGCGAACGCATCGCTGTCGAGTACCGTGGCGGACGTGGAGGCTGACAAGAGCCTTCCGGTCACAGTGCAACTCAACGAGAACGGCACCGGTACGGCGACGGTGAACGGCTACAGTGGCACAGCGCAGTTCTCGGGCACCAGGGTCACGTTCTCCGTGACCATGGAGGAGGGCGGTCAATCGGTCGTGTGCAACTACACGGGCACCTCGGCCAGAGGCGAGGAGGCCGGTCAGATGGCGATAACCGGGACCATGAACTGCTCCCTGATGGGCGTCACCTTCGCATACTACGACTGGACGGCGTACAAGTAGGTGCAGACCGAGAATCCGCAGGCATCGCCTGCATTGAATGGATCCGCCGCACAAACGGCGCTCTTCAGCGTCTCCTTCGAACAAACGGAGGAGGATGTGGTGGCGATGCTGAGTGACCTGCGTATCGTCGGCCCACTCAGGCGGCAACGCCAGAGGCGCATCGCGGTGCTGTGGGTCTCATTGGGGGCGAACGGACTACTCGTCTTCTGGTCCTTGCTGGATGGCGAAACCACGGTGAGCGCCTTCCTTCTGGGTGCTGCGCTCATCACCGGGGCGCTCCTCATCGCGTCGCTCGCGGGACTCGCCGCAGGCAGACGTCGGGCACGCGACCGTCTCCGAGCCGACCTCTTGTATCGAATGTCGGTCCTGGGGACGCAGACGGTGCTGGCAACAGAACACGTCATTCAAAGCGGGGGAGCCCTGCAGCAGATCAGTACCTGTTGGGAGCTCGTGAGCGAGGTCGCCCATGGGCGCCATTCAGTGATCCTGTTCAGCGGCGACCGCTACCTACTGGGGGTGCCCTTCCGCGCGTTCTCTGCGCCCGAGGCGATCGTGGACTTCGAGGCGTTGGTTCTCCGGCGGTCCGCGGGGCGCCTGACACGCGTTGCGGCCGACGCCGGGACGCCGTCGGTAGCCTGAGAGGTTCTGAGGTGGTGGAGCATGAGACGTGAAGTCAAGCGCCTCGACACGGATCGCATTCTTCGCGAGTACCCGACCATCGTTCAGGAGCTGCCCGGGTGGTTCTTCCGTGTCCGGGAGACGTCGAATCTGGTGTGGCGCGGCGAGGGCATCGATGTCTGGGGCCGGCGTGTATCTCACCCCGCCGAGGACCCCGATTCCGCTATCAAAGCAGCGATCGACGCCGCGCGTCTCGTCCAGACCTGCCTCACGGGAGATGCGGACATTCGTTGACCGGGGGGCGTCGGTACGCCGCCGCCCACGTGTGAGTACTCACTCGCGCCCGGGACAGGCATGTCAGACCGCTCGGCTACACTTCGGAGCATTGGTGCACAGCGGTAGCATTCGGCGGGATACGGCATCTGAGGCAGCAAGGAGAGACATGGCGCGCTTCGTCGGCACTGTCCAGGACTACCACCACTTCATCGGACCACGGATCCGCAACGTGGTGAATCAGGCCGCCGCGCCGGCCCGGAAGAGCCGGGGCGGAGTGTGCGAGCACTGCGGCGAGAAGCATGAGCTGCAGTCTGCTCATGTGCACGGTCGTGACCGCCGCACGTTGATCGAGCGTGTGCTGACGCCGTACACAC
>JAVERH010000095.1:0-8878 GCA_034007245.1 Coriobacteriia bacterium
GAGGAAGGCGAGGAGATTGTCCCAGGGCACCCCGCGGAACCCGTAGATCGCTTGGTCGTCGTCCCCCACCGCGGTCGCGTTCCCGTGCCCGGCGAGGAGCTCGACGAGCCGGAGCTCAGCGCGGCTTGTGTCCTGAAACTCGTCGGCGAGCACGTGGGGGAACCGCTGGTGGTACTCGGCGCGGAGCCCCGGCCGGCCCTCGAGGAGCCGCACCGTGCGCACGATGAGGTCCCCGAAGTCCACCACCCCGTCCCGCTCGAGGAGTTCCTGATACGCGGCATAGCAGTCGGCGAGCTCGCGGTGGAGGTCGGCCTCGTCGGGGGGGAGCGAGGCCGCCGCCCCGTCGTACCACGCGCGGTAGGCCTCGGGCGACACGGCGTCGTCCTTCGCCCGTCCGATGAACGAGAGAAGCGGTGTGAGGAACCGGAGCGGCTGGCGTAGCGCCCGCGGACGCAACGTGCGCACCGGCAGCTCCGTGAGGTGGTCGAGGAGGAACACCCGCTGATCCCACTCGTCGAGGACGCGGAAGTCGGGGGGGAGACCCGCGAGCGGTGCGTTCTCGCGCAGGATCCGCTCGCCCACGGCGTGATAGGTCGCGACCCACGCGTCGAGGGCGGCGTAGCGGACCCAGTCGAACGCCCGGTCGAGCATCTCCTCGGCCGCCTGGTGGGAGAAGGTGAACACGAGGAGCTGACTCGGGCGCTCGACGATCCCCTCGGCGATGAGGTGGGCAATGCGGCGGGTGATGACCGTCGTCTTTCCCGTTCCGACCCCGGCCAGGACGAGGAGCGGTCCCCCGCGGTAGGTGACCGCAGCCCGCTGTTCCTCTGTGAGCCCGCTCAGGATGTCCGCCATCCCCACGAGTGTATCCGCCCCGCGACCCCCCTCTTCTCCCGCCCGTTGGAACCGACCGCGTCGTGCGGCTACCCTTGTCCCATGAACCCGTTCAACCTGTTCCTTGTGTTGGCCCTCGTCGGGACGATCCTCGCGGCGGGGGTGGTGGTCATCTCGGAATGCCGGGATGCGGAGCTCGTTGCCCTCTCCGCCACCGTCACCGATAAGGCGATCGTGGTCCGGGAGAAGACGGTGACGACGACGGTCCCCACCGGAGGTTGCTCAACCTGCCCCGGTAGTGGATCAGGGGGGTCCACCACCGTGACGTCGGTCGTTCAGGAGGAGACCTTCTTCGTGACCCTCGACGTGGTCGAGGACGGCGCGGTGAGCCCACAGCGGGTGGAGGTCTCCGAGGCCCTGTACCGTGAGCTGAAGGTCGGGGACGCCGTGGAGTGGCGGGTGCTGCGCGGCAAGGCATCCGGCCGCCTGTGCAGCCGGCCGGAGATCCTCATCCCCGAGCCGGTGCCGTAGTTCCGAGCGGGGACGACCGACCGCCATACGGGAAGGGCCCCAGGATGGCCCGGGGCCCGTTCCTACCTGAATCGTGGCTATTTTGTGACCTCGACCTGGTCCACCCGCAGGTCGCAACCGTAGTCGAAGATCACGACCGTGAGCCGCGGCTGGATCACGCGACGGTTGGCGAACGCATAGGAGATCGTGTACCGACCGTCGTCGGCCTGACCATCTTCATCGAAGTCTCCGCGCTGCACATCGCGGCTCAGGATCTCCACCCGGAGATCAACAAGAACGTTCGCGTCGATGTCGATCGTGACCGTGTCCGCTGTCCCGTCGTGGTTCGTATCGGTCAGCCACAGTCGGTCATCGCAGACTCCGTCGAGGTCGAGGTCAGAGCTGAACGCGCACGGGAAGCTCGTCGGGTCATTTGGGTGCGTCCCGGCAGCGATCTCGTCATCATCCGCGAATCCGTCTCCGTCCGTGTCCACCGGCGTTTTCACCACTGGACGGGCGATCGGGATGAGCTGGGTGTTGCAGGGGTCCTCGTCCAGTCCGTCGATGAACCCGTCGGAGTCGGAGTCGCGGTTCGTCGGGTCGAGCACCGGCACGTACCGCACGTAGAAGTCCACGTCGTCTTCGTCCACATACCCGTCGCCATCGTTGTCGATCAGGTCAACGGGGTCCTCGTCGATCAGGCCGTCGCCATCGTTATCGAGGTTCACAAACAGGAGCTCGGTACATACCCAGCGCACTTCCGGCCCATCGTAGATCCAGTCGTTGTCCGTGTCGTGATCGAGGGGGTTCGTGGGATTGAACGGGAAGAACGATGGCGGGTTGGCCTGCCCGCGGAGTTCCTCCAGATCCGTAAGCCCGTCGTGGTCGGTGTCGGGGTCGCACGGGTTCGTCTCGAGCGGGCTCCCGTAGGCGGGGCCGGGGATCGGTCCGTGGTGGCCGTAATCGAAGTCGCTTACGAGGAAGTCGAAGTGCCCGTCGTGGTTCAGGTCCTCTTCTCCATCGGACAGGCCATCTCCATCCGAGTCCCACAGAAGCGGATTCATGCACCCGCAGGTAGGCTTCACATTGTTCGCCTCCGGGTACACGACCGTGATCGGCCGCCCGAAGAGATCGAACTTAGGGATGAGGGACTGACGGGGTACCGAGAACGAGAGGCGCTCGATCCCATCGCCAACCGCATCGCCATCGGTGTCCGGGTTGTTGGGGTCCGTTTCATCAGGATGTCGGGCGCCGTCGCCTCGCTCATTCTCTCCGATCCCAAGCGGGTTCGGATGGCCACCGATCCCGGTGAGGCACCGTGGATTGACGACGACGCTTGGATGGCCGCTCATCATGTACGGGGTCCGCGCCCCGCCGTCGCACAGGCCGTCGGCATCCGTATCGCAGTTGGTGGGGTTCGTGGGGTTCGACCCGAACACCTCGGCCGAATCGAGGAGCCCGTCGTCGTCCGTGTCAGGATCGAACGGATCGGTGGGGATCGGTCCGCCGCCGGTGACCTCGTGCCAGTCGTTGCGGCCGTCGTCGTCGGTGTCCCAATCACCGGGATCGGTGCCGATGGCGACTTCCTCGCCATCGAGGAGGCCGTCCCCGTCCGAGTCGGGATCGCACACATTCCAGATGGAATCATCGTTCTGCTCGCCACCGGCCGGAGTGACGACCGTGCGCACGACTCCGGGCGCCGGATCGGCCGCGCCGGTGACATCGGCGAAGTCCTCGTAGTGGGTCCAGCTGTAGGTGACCCCGACCGCGACGAATGTGCGCGCGACGACCGCGCCATCTTGGATTCCGTCGTCATCGGAATCGTCGTCGTTCACGAATGGGCACTGCGTATCGCGGGTGCCGCCAAGGGCCCCGGCTAGCGTACTAAGACCGCTACCCGAAAACTCCTGGGGGTCGAACAGGTGATCGCCATCGGTGTTGATGTTCAAGGGATCGCTCACCTGGTCGAATTGCCTGTTCGGCCAGGCCCCGCTCACGGCGACGAGCTCATCGGCGTCGAAAAGGGTGTCGTTATCCGTGTCGGCATCGAGCGGATCGGTGGCAGTGATGTTCACCTCTTCGTAGTCGGAGAGGCCGTCGTTATCCGAGTCCGTGTCCAGGGCGGGCACCGTCTGGGGTAGCGACGGGCCCGGCACCGGAGCGAACGTGTACGGTGCCAGTAGGTCGTTTCCCGTCCCGCGGGCAGCTCCTGGGAGGACCGTGTAGCCGGCCGATGCGGCGCTCGTGCCCAGAGGAAGCACCGTGGACACGCCCTGCGGCGTGGCGGTTCGACCGAGAAGTTCCTCCTCTTCTCCGTCCTGGAGGCCATCACCATCGGAGTCGGGGTTGCAGGCGCAGGTTTCGCCCGAACCCTGGGTCGTGCTGTCGCCGAGCGTGTAGTTGTTCCAGAACCCGTCTTTGTTCTGGTCCTCGTGTCCGTCGAGAAGGCCGTCGTTGTCCGAATCGGGGTTGTCCACGAAGGGACAAGCTGTGTCTGGGTCCCCGCCCAGGCCGCGCAGGTAGGCGCTCCCGAGCCCGGACCCGGTCCACTCGATCCCATCGAGGAGCCCATCGCTATCCGTGTCTTGGGTGAGGGGGTCGCTTACCTGGCGGAAGGTTCGCTTTGGCCAAGCCCCGCTTGTGGCGATCAACTCGTCAGCGTCGCTCAGCCCGTCACCATCCGTGTCCCAGTGGAGCGGGTTCGTCCCGGTGACGTTCACCTCTTCCCAGTCGGAGAGCCCGTCGTCGTCGGAGTCGTCATCGAGCGCAGCGACGGTGGTTACCACCCCTGACCGTGTGACCACGCTGATCGGGCCGGCGCCGAAGAGACCTTCTTCCTCTCCATCGCTCAGACCATCGTCGTCCGTATCCCACGTGCAGAAGCAAGTCTCGCCGCTGCCCTGGGTGGTGCTGTTACCAATCTGCGTGTAATCCCAGTTGCCATTCCGGTTGGTGTCCTCGTACCCGTCCTGGAGGCCGTCGTCGTCGGAGTCGCCGTCGTTCACGAACGGGCAGCCGGCGGTAAGCTCCAGGTCATCGCGGAGGCCGTCGCCATCGGTGTCCTGCATCAGCGGATCGGCGTGATTGCGGATGTCAGAGAAGCTCCAGGTCCCGACCTCTGTCCCATCGCTCACCGTGTCGCAGTCCGTGTCAGCGACACAGAAGCTCGTGTTGTACAGGCCCGCTTCATCGCCATCGGAGAGCCCGTCGCCGTCGCTATCGGCAACATTGGGGTTCGGGCGCCGCGATCCACCGTAGTAGCCGCCGGCCTCGAGAATCTCGCCGTAGTCATCGAGGCCGTCGTCATCGGTGTCCCATTTGGTCGGAGACGTGCCAATGGCTAACTCGAGAAAGTCGGGAATACCGTCTCCATCGAGGTCGGTCTCCATCTCCAGGATGGCGGTATCTATGGCGATCCCGGCGCCGGCGACGACTGCCTTGGCGATATCGCTGTACGGGATCGTGACTCCCGTGCTCACGACGAGCCCGCCGACGATGACGCCATCGGGGATGACGTCGAGCACGAGCGCCGTCGCGTCTAGGCCCAGCTTGACCGCCTCCAAGGCGACGATGGCAGCATTGAGGTCGTAGAGCATCTGGGCGATGTTGACCCCTCCCGACCCACAGCCGTCAGTGCAGTTGGCGCCGGTTGTGCCATCCCCTGGGCCCGGCGGGAACTGGTCGGCCCGGTTGATATTGACCGAGCCAGTCGAGACGAGGTGGGTCCTGTCCGTCGGCTCGAACTGCACCGTCACGTTGACGAGCGGCGAGGTGGTGTCGAAGCTGTCCTCGCAGGTGAGCGTAGTGCCGGAAAGGCCCGTGCACGGGTACTCGTTCGGCTGGAGCAGGTGAATGTTTCCCTGGAGGATGGTGTCGCTGCCCGCGTTGCCCGAGTCCTCTTGCACGGTAACCGTGTACGTCACGCCGCTTGGTGTGCTGGAACCGGTGACCGTGGTGATCGTCGGGCGCCGCTGGATGGCCTGGCCGAAGTAGCCGCTGCTGTTGGCGTGGATGCCGTCCGTCGCCGCGTAGTCGGCATAGACGCTGTCGATGCCCGCATGGCCGTCAAGCCCAGTGCACGTGTACACAAACGTTCCCGAGGGTGCGGCCCCAGAATTCGGAACCAGAGTCGCGTCACCACCCAAGTACGATGAGTAGCTCAACGTTCCGAGCGGGGCCGTCACGGTGCCGGGGATCCCGTCAGCCTCCTTGACCGTGACCGTGTACGTGCACCCTTGATTGACGAGGATGGTATTCGTACAGCCGTTGACGGTCACCTCGGTCGGGCGGAGTTCCACCGTCAATAGTTGGGTGGTGAAGTTGCCGGTGTGCACCGATGAGCCGTTATAGGTCGCGGTGATCGTGGTCGTGCCGGCGTCGCCTGCACCAGGCGTGTACGTCACCGTGCATGTCCCGCCGCTCAGGGTGGCGGTGTCTGAAGAGAACGTTCCGCTCTTGCCCCCATCGTCGAACGTCACGTTGCCTTCGGGCATAGAGGAAGTCCCGGCGGTCGTGTCATCTTCCACCCGAACCGTCACCGTGACTGGCTGGCCGATGTACGCGGTCGAGGGATTCAGCTCGAGCTGGATATCGGCGGCCCGCTTGATGATCGCCTGCTGGAAGCCCCCGCTGCTCCCGTTGTGCGTGTCGTCTCCAGCGTAAGTGGCGTTGAAGGTATGGGTCGCCGTTGCCCCACTGCTCGGGGTGTAGGTGAACGTGAATTGCCCAGCGTCGGTGGCGACGAGGGTGTGCGACCACGAGGTAGGAGTGCCCTGGTCGGTGGGGCTAACGCTGACCGTCACGTTCCCCGTGGGCATCGAGGTCTCGCCCGGCGACGTATCCACCACCCGCACGGTGCACGTTACGGTATCGCCCACCACGAGTGGGGTATCCGAGCCGAAGACGGTCGTCGTGGTTGACCGCTTGTTGACGGTCTGGGTGAGTGGAGACGAAATGCTTGGCTGGTAGTCGGTCGTTCCGGAGTACTCGGCCGTAATCGAATGGGTCCCAACAGAGAGAGAGCTTGTTGAGAAGTTCGCTACGCCTGTGGAGGTATCGACTGGGACGCTGCCCAGGACGGTAACTCCGTCCTTGAACGTCACCGTGCCGCCATTGGGGATCGGATCAACCGTGGCGGTGAACGTAACCGACTGGCCGTACACCGACGGATTAACGTCGGATCCTAGAGAAGTTGTGGTTGCGGTCTGGGCAATTCCAACAAGGCCTAACCCCAGGACAAAGCTGAGAGCCAGCACCAAAGCCCGCCCCGATCTGCGGGGAGTCCTCTCCATCCTGCCATCTTCAACTGCGAACCAGTTCATCTCTGCCTCCCTCCCTCGCATCTCTCTAGAACACATAGCCGATCGTCACTCCGAACTGGGCCAGCCCGCCGCAGCCGAACACCAGGGCGAACCCGACCTGGACCGGGCTCAGGTTGAGGGCAAACCGCACATTCAGCCCGGAGAAAGCGAGGCCCGTGTACGACTTGTCCGATTGCCACGAGTAGCTGAGCCCGTAGTTGGACGTGAGCAGCCCTTGGTTGAGCGCCAGGGCGAATGACGCCCCCGTCACGCCCTTGTCGGGGGTAGCAGTGGCGGTGGCCGAGCACGAGCCGCTCGTCCATCCCAGATTGAACTGGTGGCGGTAACTCATACTGAGGCTCGCGGAGGACAACCCACCCGAGGCGTCGAACTGGAGGTTCAGCGTGCCCACCGAAGTCGGGATGCTCACCGAGAGCCCGCCCCACGTAAGCCCACCGGTGATCCCCAGCGTGAACGAGGTGCCGATCGAGATGTCCTCGAACAGGGTGAGGGAGACGCTTCCGGTGAGCGAGATGAACGGGTCGTCCTTGGGTTGGATCCTGAACGTGATCCCCACGCGCGGGTGGCCGATCGGCCCCCCACACCACGGGCACGGGAACGGAATATCGGTGAACGACACGGTGAGGTACATCGCGTCGGGGTTGGCCTTCCCGCTTGTGGAGTGCTTCTTCACGGTGAACGAGCCCGCTTCGGCGCCGAGGCACATCTGTACCGTGATCTTCATCCCCCCGCTCGCGCCTGCTGTGAGCGTGACCAGACTCCCCAGGCCGAAGCTCTGATCGCCGGCGGTGTAGCCTAGCGGGCTAAAACCGGTGTCTGGGTTCGGGAAGTTGAGGTCCTGGAACACCGCAATCCACTGGACCCCCATCCCCGAGATGTTCCCCGACGCCTCCACCCGCGCTTGGGCGAAGAGCAAATCCCCGGGCGGGATTACGGCCATGTTGGGCAGGTTGTTGACATCCACCACTGACTCGTAGGGCACGGCGAAGCACAGCTCCGAGCTGAGCGCGATCCCCGCCCACTTGCCCGCGAGGCCGAGGGCGAGATGCTCGGGACCGGGGATCCCGAACACCGTGTCAACGGTCACCGCAACGGAGTCCAACGAGCACTTGAGGCCGATCCCCACTTCGAGGTCCCACGCGAACACCGTTCGCTCGCACGGTGTATCGAGCTTGATCTCATCTACGATGGTGCACGGTAACGGGAACCCCATCAGGCTGACTGTCGTGGATCCACTCACCAGGCCGAGCCCGGGCGAAGATGCGACCGCCCAACTACCCCACCCGGCCCATGCACAACACAAGGCCAAGACCCAAAGCCGCCTCCTGCCCACCCGCCCCTCCTCGCCCTCCCCGCCCTGCGAACGTATCGTGGATCACTTTCACAAAAACGTGCGAGTTTAGGACCATCGACCGCGGTTGTCAAATCGGATCTTGTCTCGGATCTTGTCGTGGGCCATTATGTTCCGGGAGAAAGTGGGCTCTTCCCTCATGGTCCAACCGTCTCCCCAATCCGCGATCCTTTCCCTTCCCCCGCGATGGAGGTACACTTGCCCCGCACCCGATTGGGCTTCCGCCATGGCCGCTCCCACGCTCCACGCGAGGGGCGGAGCAACATAAAGCGGATCCAGGGACGGGAAAGGAAGGATCCAGTGGACAAACGAACGATCGCCGAACCGTACAAGATCAAGGTCGTTGAGCCGTTGCGGGCGACCACCCGGGACTACCGCGAGGAGCGGATCCGCGAGGCGGGGTACAACACGTTCCTCCTTCGAAGCGAGGACGTCTACATTGACCTCCTCACCGACTCCGGTACGTCGGCAATGAGCGACAACCAATGGGCGGGGATGATGCTCGGCGACGAGGCCTACGCGGGGTCCCGCAACTTCTACCACCTTGAGGCCGCGGTTCAGGAGATCTATGGGTTCCGCTACGTCGTCCCCACCCATCAGGGCCGGGCGGCGGAGCACATCACCTCCCAGCTCCGCATTAGACCGGGTCAGTACGTTCCCATGAACATGTACTTCACCACGACCCGCGAGCACGTCGAGCTCGCACACGGGGTCTTCTACGATTGCATCATTGACGAGGCCCACGACCCGGCGAACCCGCATCCCTTCAAGGGGAACGTGGACCTCGCCAAGCTGGACCGCCTGGTAGAGGAGAAGGGTCGGGATGCGATCGCCTACCTCTCCCTCGCCCCGTGCGTGAACA
>JAVERH010000097.1:0-8572 GCA_034007245.1 Coriobacteriia bacterium
CTGGTTTGCTCCCTCAACCTTGGGCTCACGGTCCCGCTCATGTTGAATGCCAGGGCCATTCTCGAAGCGGCATGTCTGGCGCGTGACCTGACCAGGCGGCTGGAGAGGCTTGTGGTCGCGCCAACCGAGCAAGCCATGAGCGCGTTCGCTGATTACTTGATGAACACCACCTACGGCTGCAGGGCCGCTGGATTCATTGGCGATCCCGAGCTGTACCCGATGCCGAACGTTCTGACGCTCATCGATCATTTGAGCGAAGGGAACCTTGCCGCGTTGCGCGAGTTCTACGATCTTCTGTCGGAGTTCGCACATCCTAACCATTTGGGTCTTCATGGGCTGTTCATTAGCTACACGGATGAGCTTGATGTGATCAGATTCCCCCAAGACCCGCGCGCCATGGGCTCGATCTGTGCCGAGGCCGCTCTCGCCAGCGCCACGCTAGGTCTACAATTCACGCTGCTTTCGTGGTTGGCCGTCGACTCTCTAGAGCGGCAGCTCACGGCCGCGATTGATATCCTCTACGAATGAGGCACTGGCGCGAGCTGACGCCGGCCTGCGTATCGAAGTAGCGCTTCGGGCAGACGGCCAGGAGCGCTAGACTTGTTGAGGGCGCATGGGCCGCAGCTGATGCGCAAATGCGTTAGCTGTAGTGAGGGGAAGGCATGGATGTCGCCGACTGGCAGAAGCGCCTGGTGGACAACTTCAGCGCGTACGGAACGGTCGGTGGACATCTCCTCGAAATCATTAAGATGGAGAAGGCGTACGGGGAGCAGTTTGTCTCGACGTACCACGGACATTCAGTTCTCATGGACTCGTTCCAGAGCTGCTTCATCGAGACACTGAGAAGCGTCCAAGCGTGGGTCCAGGAACACGGTTGGCCAGAGCAGCCCTCGTACTATGCGACTGTCTTCTTCTACTACGTGACCGTCCTTCGAACATTCCGCGCTTGCCAGAACGTGATGCTCAGCGGGTACCCGCTCGACGGCTACGCACGATTCGGGACTTGAAGGACAGGGCAGTGTTCCTCGGGGGACTCGCGCACAACCTCACGACATTCGAGGCCATTACGGCTCTCGAACACGGTGACCGTGTGCGAGAGGAGCAGCGGGTGAAGAAATTGATGGTGGGCGCAGACAGTGGACTCAATGAGGCCGACCGCGATGTTCTTCGCCACTGGGAGCAGTTGTTCAACCGTGAGGTACACGGCGCAACACTGTCTTTCGTTACGGAGCTCGGTGATTGGGCTCGCGGCCAGCGTCCTCTCTCCATTGGCCCAACTCTCGATGATCGATCGGTGGGAATGTACATGAACCGCGCGGTTGAGGTCGGATGGCCGTTCACACGCCTCCTTCCGTACCTGCAGCCGGAGAAGGGTGCATTCGGCAGCGAATGGGAGGCTCGTCTGTCGGTGCTGGACGACTCATTCAGAGTGTCGGAGCAGGCGCTGGCGAGTCTCGACAAGAAGATCGGCGAGGTCTTCACCACTCTCGTCGATACGAGGTTCTGTTTCCCAACAGGCTTCTGCTACTTCGAGGCGGATGGTTCAGCCAACACCTCACACAGCTAACCCGCGCTTCCACCCAGACGGCGCCTGGTGCGCTAGACTCGGGTCCGAAGAGCTTGCCGGCGCGCCGCTGGTGAAGCGCAAACACTAGACGCCTTGTGGTGATCTTCACTCCCGAACATGTCAGACCCGGGTGCTACCTTCGCGCGTGGAGGAAGGCGGTCCCACAAGTCGTCCCACCGCAAACGATGCTGCCCTCCGGAATGCAACCGTTAAGAAAGGCAGGGATCATGGCAATCCAGATTCGCTGCATCAACAAGAGCGACCGCTACAACCCGCACGAGCGCATCACCCATGTCGGTGGGCTGAACCCCGATGGCAAACGCTGGAAGCTGACTCAGCAGGAAGCCATCGCAGGCATCGAGTCGGGCAAGTACGACTTCTTCGTCAGTGTCAACAACGATCCGGTGAAGGTCATCGTCGCGAAGAGCGCTGCGGGCAACAAGTACCTGAAGACAGTGAACGACGGAGACCAGCCGAACAACCTGCTCAGCCTTCCTGAGTGTCCCTAGGGCAGGCGCGTAGCAGGCGCTTCCAGCTGATGCGCCAAGTGTTGGCGTATCTTGCAAGTCAAAGGCGCGCAGCTGAAGCGCAGAGACGTTCTGCAGCCGACCGAACTCATGTCAGACGCCCGCGCTACACTCGCGTCGCATCTACACACGACAGAGTCGGGGGACGCCATGACAGGACGGGAACACATCGGGATCGGTGCAGGTGTGACCTTCGCCGCCCTGACTATCGCTCAGATGAACGGGGCAGCAATCGACACCACCGCGATGGCGCTCTCGCTCGCGGCTGCTGCAGCCGGCTCCTTGGGCCCTGACCTAGACCACCCGAACTCACTAGCCAGCCTCACCATTCCCGCCACCCTCGTGGGCTACGCCAGCCTATTCCTCGTGTCGCCCTGGGTCGCGGCTCAACATCCGGCTCTCAGCGGTCTTGACCTGAGCGCCATGGGCCCGAAGTGGTCCGCAGCCGCTTGGACGGCCCTCGGAGCCGGCCTCGTGCTCTTCACCCTCTCATGGGTGTTCGGCGCAATGTTCGGTCATCGTGGACCAGTTCACTCTGTCGCCTTTGGCGCGGCGACCACGACTGTCGTGCTTGTCGTGCTCGCTCTCTTCAACGCGCCGCTTTGGATGGCGATACCTTTTGCCTGGGGGTGGGTCGCCCATCTGATGGCCGATTCGACAACCGCCCATGGGCTGCAACATGTGTTCTGGCCTCTGACCAGCGGCACGCGCTAGTCGCTGGCCAACACGCGCTTGCACACTGACAAGACGAGGCCGGCGAGCTACGCTCGACAAGACGAGGCAAGAACGGCCTCATCTGCAGGTGAAGTGCAGAGACGTTAGCGAGCAAGTCGGCAGCCGTCACTCCATTGAGAGTGGGTCCATATGTTGGAGCAAGTGTTCTCACACGCCGGTGTCGAGGTTCCTGCTGCTCTGAGCGACTGGGACTCCCGCGTCGGGTCCTGGTACGACGACTACGAAAATGCTGCTGCTGATGCCTACCTCTCGGAGATCAACCTGGGCGCGGCGGTGTTCACCTTTGACCACACCTTCGAGCGAGTGGTCCTTGCCTATGCTGTGTCAACTCCGCAGCTGACTGCCCGTGACGCGAGCCGTATTCGCGGCTTTCCCAACGTCAACGAGTCGGTGCGAGCGGCCCTGGGTGACATGGCTTTCACCGTGGACAAGGGGCACTACCTGGGCCATGCGAGTGGCGGTGTTCTAGACATCAACCTGTTTCCGCACAGACGCGACCTGAACCGTGGCTGGTCTTCAGACGGGAAGAGGTTCCGAGAGATGGAGAGATATGTGGCCACGTACCCCGGCACGTTCTTCTATCATCGGCCGACGTATGACGATGACACCTGGATCCCCGCATCACTCGAGTATGGAGTGCTCGTCGACAATCAGACCTGGTGGGCGGGGACATTCCGGAACAAACCGGAAGCAGCAGGGACTTCTGGCTAACCCCGGTTTCGAGCAGACGGCCAGGAGCGCTAGGATGAAGTGCGGCGTCAAGCCGCTGCTCAGACCGAAACACGTTAGCCAGAGGGGATGGAGTAGTGAGCAATGAGCAGGCGGTGCTGTGGCTGCGTTCGGTACTTTCGTGGTCCGACGTCGTCGCGCTCGTTGCCGCCGCGGCCGGCGCCTTTCTCGGTACGTTCTCGGCCTACCTGCTTGAAAGCAGACGACGGGAGCGTGTGGAATCAGCGGATCGGTACTCTGCGCTCGTCAAGACGCAACTTGCCCTGGGGATGCAGCTGAATTCGCTCGCGGTCATTGACAGGCAGTACCTAGATCCCGTGCGCGAGTTGGAGGATCGACACATGCGGCTTGTGCCGGCCCATATCAACACAACTGAGCTACGAGTTGATCTGCCGTCGATAGCTTTCGTGGCGGAGGTCGACGAGGCCGAGATCCTTCAGCGGCTTATGCTCGCGGAGGAGTCATTCATGACCGCAGTCGAAGCACTGCGACTCACGAGTGAGCGAATTGAGCAGTCTCGCTATCAGGGTGCAATTGCCCGTGGCCCCATCAATCCGGAGACGGGCGAGGCGGAGGCCATCTTCGATCCAGTGGCCATCACCATCCTGAAGGCGCTGGTGGACGGCTTGTACGAATCTGTCGAGCACGCGATTGGGCAGCAGCGCGCATCGCTCGAAGAGGTGAGAGCATTGATGAAGCGACTCTTCCCAAGTCGCGACGCCCTGAGTTTCGAGCTTCCAGAGTAGTAGGCTCCCCTGGCTCAAGCGCATCGAGCAGGACGCCAGAAGGTAGACTGGGCTGAGAGCGCATCAGCGTCTGCTCATGCGCAACAACGTTGGGCGAACAGCGCGTCAGAGGCGAGTCAAGGGGAATCCCACATGGATCCGGAACTCCAGGACACCTTCCGGCGGACGTTCAGGGCCTTCAAGCGACAGGCTTCTCGACTGCGTGACGGGCTCGAAGGCATTTCCGAGTTTCCGGACGCCCGAATAGCGTGGGAGGCTGGCGGTCAAGCGGAGAGTTCGTTCGACGAGATTCCTTCGCTCGTCCGGCTCGCGGCGCTTCTCAGACCATTCATGGTCAAGGATTCTGACATCGAGCTTCGATTGATATGGTCCGCCATCCAGGCCAGCGACCTCTCGATATACTCTGAACACTCCCAAGCCATAGACCAGGCATTCATAGCAGTTGACAGACCCGAAGTGCCAATCTCTCTGAATGGACGAGCTCTCACAACACGTGACACGTATCACGCCTACGCTGAAGGAAAGCTGTTCGCGGCAGACCCCGACGCCGCTCAAGTACTGAGGCAACTCATGATTGAGCCGCTCAGAGCATTGGCCCTGCACAGCTTCTATGACGCCTGCGTCCGGTACTCATATCTTGCGCTCATGATGCTTGACGTGATCCTGGACATCGAGAAGCGACACTCTGGATTCAAGAGAACTTCGTGTGGAGACAACCGCTGCATCTACTGTCTGGATCGCGAGGGACAGTTCACCTCTGAGGAGCACGTCATCCCCGAGGCGCTCGGACAAGATGAACTTGTGCTAACTGAGTGCGTCTGCGACGCGTGCAATAACTCGCTTTCCGCCTTGGATCAGTATCTCGTGGAGTTCGAGCCCATCGCGCTGCTCAGAGTGTCATACCTGCCTTTGACGAAAAAGGGCAAGTTCCCTACAGCTGACTTGCGCGAGTTTCGACTGGAGAAGACCAAGCCCAGGGAAGTGCGACTCATCTCAAAGGGCGATGAGGGCTGGCTCACAGTCACGGAGCAGGAGGATGGCCAGACCCGATTCAGCATCAAGACGCAAGGCCGCAAGCCCGTAGACGCCCAGATGCTCGGGCGGGCGCTCTTCAAGATCGGCCTTGGGCTCGTTGCTCATGATCATGGTGCTGACTACGCATGTGATAGCCGGTTCGATGCTGCACGATCGTTCATCCGTGGAGATTCAGGAATGCCCAACTCACTTCTGATACTGAATCGGGTAACGCCCAGTCCTCGAATCGCAGCCATGTGGTATCCCGAGCCCAACGCGACGCCCGTTGCAATCGAGATCTATGGCATCTGGTTCGGGTTCAATCTTGAGCCGCATGACTTCTCACCGCCGGATGGCTTCCCTGTGGGCCTGTTCGAGGTTCTGTCTCTGGACACATGACTCCACGCGCTATCGCCTAGCCGCGCGCGACAGGTGTCGCTGGCCTGCCACTGGAAGAATCGACTCATCCGAAGTGGCCGAGAAGCTTCTGCCGCCGTGCCAGTTGCTGGGGGGACAACGGGTCGTCGCCAACGACTTCGAGCGCCCTCTCGACGTTCCACGACCACTCGGCTCCCGATAGATCTATGTCAGGCTGATCGGCCATGGCGCCGAGCGTGTAGTGTGCCATCGCCACACCCATGTCCTCGAGCTCGTCTTGATCGTAGGCGATGAGCGCGTCAAACGCGGGTCGCCTCCCACGAGCAGCGGTCTTCTTGGTTCCGCTAGGTTGCGGGCCGACGGCGAAGGCGGCCAAGGAGTCCATCATCGCAGCGGTCCAAACGACCATCGATCGCCGGGCCTTTCGCCCGGCTCGAGTCACCAAGCGGAACGGGGCGTCAGTGGCGGGCAGCACCCGAAGGCGTCCGGTGTCGCCAAGCGCATACCACAACCGGTCGGGCGGGTACTCGCACTCGACGGTCTTTCCGCGCCAGTCCCGCAGCTGCAGGCCACCGGCCAGTCGCGCCAAATGCTTGTCGAGCTGTTCTAGGAGTGTTCTACGGGGGATGTGCCTGTAGCACTTGACCTCGGAGACACCGAAGATAAGCAGGTCGCCCTCCTCCGGGCGCCTTTGGGACGATGCGTTATCATCGAGCACGATCTCCATCTCATGCGTGGCCGTCGCGCTGAAGATACCGTCAGCGCCTTCGCGCCACTCCTTGAAGACGGGGCCCTCTTCGGTGTCGTTGCGGCGCAGCCGCCGCGACCACACGCCGCGGCTGAACACAGCGCCAGCCGGAACACGCTCGCGTGCCTTCAAGTCCTGAAGATGTTCGACGCAGAGAGGAATGGCCAGACATTCGGCCAGCGCGCCCTTCGGCTGGATGACCATCTGAGACAGAACGTACTCCACGGCGCGTTGGACCTCGTTTCCCGGAAGAGGATCGCCGGACATGAGGCGAGATAGACGATCGCGCTGTTGTCGCTCGGTCCGGGGATCGATGCCGACGGAGCAGAGTGCGTGCAGAAGTAGCGCTGAGGCCCTCTGCTCAATCACGATTTCGGAAGCAGCCGCGCCGAGTTGTGCGCGGGCCACATCGATGAGGGAGAGCCCGAGCCCTTCGCGGTCCGTCACGTTCCTCGCGAAGATCTCGACCGAAGGCAAGCCGTCAGGTTGGCCCATTGCTATCCCGCACCCGGCAGGTTACTCACTGGGCAGACACCCCTTTCATCTCTCAATCGGGCGTTTAGGCGAGCGGGTCGGATGATTGTCGGGCGATTCTCGTCTGCGTCAAAATCGGTCGATTACGCGCCGGCGTCGGGCGATTATCGGGCGATTCACGCGGAACGGACTTCCTTGGGGATGTAGCGCGCTGAACGCCCCGCCCCCTTGGGCTCCAGCAGGTCGAGCCTGACGAGACCCACCAGATCGCGAAGAGCAGTGTCGCGAGCCACGCCGAGCGTCTCCACGCACCATCTCGTTGTCACGGCTCCCTCTTGCAGCGCATGTTCGAGAATCGTTCTCTGACGCGGATTCAACTTCGCTTCCACGGCAGGCGACATCATGGCCAGGCTCTCGGGAACTCGAATACGATCGATGTCCTCGCCCGGCCCAAGGAGCGTGACCTGGAAGTAGCCGGTGTCTGTCGATAGTGTCGGCGGCTCCAAGCCATGGTCGAGCATCTGGTCGCGCATGCGCCGAAACCCGCTGCCACGCTCCTCTATCCGCTCGAAGTACGACAGGCACTGCGCCAAGACAGGGTTGCGCGAACACGGTCGGTATCTGCCCCGTCGAAGGTTCGCGAGCGTGATGGGGGCAGGAGGAAGTCCGGGACTCGAGATGACCACCCTGTCGGAGAAGACCTCGAGGAGAATCTTGCGACCGGCGTCCTCGTACTGGCGATGCACCATGGCGTTCACGAGGGCCTCGCGCAGGGCCTCGACAGGATATTCGTCGAGCCGCACGCGATTCAGCCCGACGACTCGCATCGGATGCCGCGTGTTGCGATCCACGAAGGCGATGGCCCTTTCGACGGCGCGCGGGATCGGCTCCCGGATGTCCTCGTGATCACGCGGTTCACCGTCGAGTTCGGCACCTCGGTAGGCGTCGGCCAGCACGCGGCATTGTGGAAACACCGCCGAGGGATCCTTGGCCAAGAGAAGCACTCCCGCTCCGGTGGCGAAGTAGTCGCCGGAGGTGGCC
This sequence comes from Coriobacteriia bacterium, assembly GCA_034007245.1. GTDB lineage: Bacteria > Actinomycetota > Coriobacteriia > Anaerosomatales > Anaerosomataceae > Anaerosoma. The sequence continues at coordinate 7,960 of JAVERH010000097.1, forward strand.
TCGCGCCAGATCAGTCCGCGCAGGGCCGCACCTGCCAGCAGGTCATCTTGGGAGAGGTCCGCGTGGTCGCGGTCCTCCGCCGCGGCGATGAGGCGACGGGTCACGTCCAGGTCGAGATCGGCCCACCGTACCCGGTCCAGCGGTTGGGATTCAAAGGGCGAGGTCGCTGCGATTGTCTGATCGGCGATCTCGTTTTCGTCGCTCGTCGGCGAGATGCCGAATCCAGCTTCCAAGAGCTTGACCAGAGCGAGCCGCACCTCCTTCTGCAACTCAATCACGTTCCCGAACCTCTTGTACTTCAGCCCATCAGCAGCGATCTCGACGAGCAGCGCCTCGGCTCCCTCTTCCCGAACCACGTGCTGGTCGCCCTTGATGAAGGCGATGATGGGCAACCCAAGCTCTTTCGCGCGCCGATACTCCGCATGGGTAATCGTCAGGTCGCCGACGCGGGCGCCCTGTTGGCTGCCCACGATGACCAAGTAGACCTGACACTCCTCGAGGCACTCGAGACAGTCTTCCATGGCCTTGGTCGGAGACGCCGGCTCGAATTCGTAGAGCACGGGGTCGCAGTGGGAAGACAGGAACGGGTCGGTGTTCACGAGGTTCTGCGCGA
>JAVERH010000098.1:0-8548 GCA_034007245.1 Coriobacteriia bacterium
GGTGCTCGGCGGATTTGCAGGCGGTGGGTTTCTTCGTCTACCGGGCCGAACTTCCGGGTCTCGGTAGTGAGAACGAGCTGTGTCATGTGCTGGTGGGCCGAGCAACCAGTGCCATCGATCCGGATCCAGTCGAGGTCGATGAGGTCGGTGGTTTCCGGCTGGCCGATCTCGATCTTGCCATCCGTGAGGATCCTGATGCGTTCGCTCCATGGCTCGTCAGGTGTCTCAAGGAGTTCCCATTGTGCGCGCTTGCCGCGACGGGGAATGCCGAGCTGGGCGCAATCGTCTGAGCTGCGTTTGCGAACACTACCCACGTGAACCGAATGGAGAAGTTGTAGATTCGGTGACATACGGGCATCGTGAGCGTTCGAACGGTGTCGGTTCTGCTAGACTATCGCGGGTAACGTCGCACAGATATGGAGCACATCTATGATCTCCATGCGCAACGTCAGTAAGATCTACGTGCCGAACAAGCCTCCGGCGCTCGATGAATGTACGGTCGAGATCGCTCAGGGTGAGTTCGTGTTCCTCGTTGGCCACTCAGGCTCGGGCAAGTCCACATTCATACGGCTACTGCTCCGTGAGCTGCTCCCCACGAAGGGGCAGATCGTCGTCGCAGGCCAGGACCTGACGAAGATGAAGAACTGGAAGGTCCCGTTCCTACGCCGCAACATCGGCTGCGTGTTCCAGGACTTCAAGCTCCTGCCTAACAAGACCACGTACGAGAATATCGCGTTCGCGCTCGAGGTCATCGGACGCTCCAAGCACGTGATCCGGACGCAGGTGCCGGAGGTGCTGCGCCTGGTGGGTCTCGAGGAGAAGATGGAAAGCTACCCCGATGAGCTCTCCGGAGGTGAGCAGCAGCGCGTTTCGATCGCGCGTGCATTCGTGAACCGTCCACCGCTTCTGCTTGCCGACGAGCCTACCGGAAACCTTGACCCGGCGACGTCGCTGGGCATCATGAGTCTGCTCAACCGCATCAATAAGACCGGCACCACGGTGCTGGTGGCCACGCACGATCGAGAAATGGTCGACTCCATGCGCAAGCGGGTCATCGCACTCGAGGGCGGCAAGGTCATCCGTGATCAGGACCGAGGTGTCTACGGCTATGGCGATTAACTTCGGCTACTTCGTCAAAGAGTCGGTGGTCAGTTTCCGTCGCAACTGGGTGATGAGCCTTGGCGCTATCATCACAATCTACCTGTCGTTGCTGCTCGTGGGTGTCTCCCTCGGCTCGGGCATGCTCCTGGGGCAGGTCATCGAGTCGTTCGAGGACAAGGTCTCGGTCCGGCTCTTTCTCAAGGACGGTGCACCGGCGGAGCAAGTCGATGCTATGCAGGCCGAGCTACTTGCGAACGAAATGGTCGACACTGTCGTCTATACGACCAAAGAGCAGGCGCTCGAGGACTTCAAAAAGCGCCTCATGCAAGATAGCCCCGAGGTGATCGAGCAGTTGGCGAGCAATCCGCTCCCGGCATCGCTCGATATCGATCTCAAAGATCCCCGGAACGTTTCCACAGTGGTGGACCAGATCAAAGCGAGCGAGAACTTCATTGCGGTGGCCGACCGTCCGGACGATCCCTCCAAGTCACTCGAGTACGGTCAGGAGGTCGTGGAGAAGCTCTTCACCGTGACCGCCATCATTCGACTTGTGAGTATCGTGTTCGTGGCGATGCTCGCGGTCATCAGCCTTATCTTCATCAACAATGCTATTCGGATCGCGATATACGCCCGCCGCAAGGAGATCGCGATCATGCGTCTCGTCGGTGCGTCCAACTGGTTCATCCGCACGCCGTTCCTTCTCGAAGGTGTGCTGGAGAGTCTGGTTGGCGCGCTGCTTGCGATCGGCACGCTGAGCATCCTTTACTTGTACGTCCTCCCGAAGCTGAGCGAGCTCATGGCCTTCCTGCCTCTTACCATGTCGAGTGGCGACGCGATACAGGTCTCTCTCGTCCTGATGTTCGCTGGCATCTTCATGGGTGCTGGTGGCGCGATGTTCGCGATGAGGCGCTACCTGAGAGTCTAGGTATCACATGAAAACCGCACTGAAAGTCGTGGTCGCTCTTGGCGTCACGGTGGCTGTACTTGCGACTGCATTCGCCGGCGGCATGCTCGTCGAGCGGCTTACCAATGGCAGTCCGGCCGGCGCGCCGGGGTCGTTCAGTAGTGACGATGTCGATGTGGAAGATGCAGTCTCCGAGGTCGCCGACATCATCGGGGAGCTCGCACTCGAGCCAGCCTCTGAGACGTCGCTGACAGCCGGGGCGATCACAGGCATGCTCGAATCACTCGAGGACTCCCACGCTGTCTACTTCGACCCGCAGCATTACGAGTACTTCAACGAGCAGAACATGGGTGCGTTCTACGGGATCGGCGTCACCATCTCCAACGACGGCGACGACCTGGTGGTCAACTCCGTCATCGAGGGAACGCCTGCGGCTGAGGCCGGTCTTGCGCCAAACGATCTCATCGTTGAGATCGATGGCGAGACGCGTTCCCGCTGGGATGTGGACGAGGCCGTCCTGCGCATCCGCGGCGAGGAGGGCACGACGGTGGATCTGGGTGTCCGGCGTCCAGACGCCGAGGAGTTGCTGCAGTTCACGATCGCGCGTTCCAAGATCGAGGTCCCGAACATCGAGAGTGAGATGTTGGCGGCCGGTATCGGCTACATCAAGCTCGAGAGTTTCAATCAAAACGCAGCGATCGAGGTGCGTACAGCGCTCGAGGATCTTGAAGCCGAGGGTGCACAGGGCTACATCATCGATCTTCGCAACAACCCCGGGGGTCTGCTCAGCGCATCAGTCCAGGTCAGTTCTTTGTTTATCTCCGACGGTGTGATCGTGACCGTGGAAGACCGAACCGGTGAGGCTGAGCGCCATCGTGCCGCGGGTAAGGCCGCAATCGACGTGCCGGTCGTCGTGCTGGTCAACGGCAACTCCGCCTCGGCGAGTGAGATCGTCGCTGGCGCGTTGCAGGACTACGGGCGTGCGACGCTCGTGGGTGAGCAGACGTTCGGCAAGGGGAGCGTGCAACAGATCGAGGAACTCTCCTTCGGTGGGGCGGTGAAGCTCACCATCGCGCACTACCTCACTCCCAAGGGGCGTGCGATCAATGGGATCGGTCTTACTCCGGACGTCATCGTCGAGATGGAGCACGGGCTGATCGCTGAGCATGAAACCGACACGCAGCTGCAGAAAGCCACAGAGGTGCTTACGGGGGAGCTGGAGTAGGGGCTCCCATCGCTGCGTGTCAGAAGTCGTCGTCCTCGTCGTCGTCGAGTGAGGCGAACGTATTGCCCTCGAATACCGTCTCTTCCATCATCCTGATGATCTGCCGCTGACCGGGGCGCATCTCGGGTTCGTCGATCGGCATGATCTCGAGCGCGGAACCCTGGCCTAGAAGCATGAGATGCGACTGTCCATCCGCATCCGTGGAGAAGTTCAGATAGTCGAAGCTCGTCACGTTCAGGAAAAGACAGCCGTTGACGAGCGTCGTAGCCGAGAACTCGTCCAACATGATGCGCACGAGCGTCGCCCGACCGGCGGCGATCTCAGCTCCGTCGACGATGTAGCGATATGAGAACGTCTCGACGGTCTCCAGGGCACGGATGATGTCGCGTGGATGCGTGAGCGTACCATCGCGGATGAGTAGTGGGGGGCGTGGGTGTGAGTCTTCCATCACATCTCCTGATGCTGCGGCTTGCGGTAAGGTTGCACCATACGTTGATTCTACCCCCGAGACAACCCGCACCACCGCCCGTCCGGCGGGCGGTGCAGGAGACGGGAAGAGCGGAGGCTCTATGCGTCCGGACAAGCTCGTGCTCAAGACGCTTCGTGCTGCCGGGCGTGCACTCGACGCCGAGGGTGTGGCAGGAGCCATCGAGATCGGAGGGGGCCCGGGCTACGATGTGGAGCGGGTGACGCGCACTCTGGCCCAGCTCGAGAAGTCCGGTCTTGTCGCCTCCGTCGGCGGGGGTTCGTACCTCGCGCTGCGCGAGCGGCATCTGGTCGTCGGCAGGCTGTCGATGAACCGACGCGGGTTCGGTTTCGTGAGTTCGCCCGTGGGCGACATCTACGTCGGTAAGCGCGATACCAACGGGGCCATGCACGGCGATATCGTCGGTGTGCGTGTGGCTTCGCGTACTTCGCATCTGGGTCGCTCAGGTGAGGTGGTGCAGGTGGTCGAGCGCGGCACCACGGAGCTCGTCGGCCGTTTCGAGCGTCACGGAAAGCTCGGTATCGTCGTACCTACCGATCCACGCATCCGCGGAGATCTGTTCGTGGACCTGAAGGCCAGTGATGTCGAGGTCGAGCCGGGCGATATCGTGATCGCACGTATCACCCGCTACGGGGACAAGCGTGACGCCATGCAAGGTGTGCTGACCGAGGTGCTCGGCCCCGAGGGTGCTCCGGGGGTCGATATCGAGATCATCATCCACGAGCATGGTCTGGCGGCCGAGTTCCCGGCGGAGGTGATAGAGGTAGCCGAGCAGTTCCGGCAGGATATCGATGCCGAGCTGGAAGGCGGTCGACGCGACCTGCGCGAGCTGTTCACTCTCACGGTGGACCCGGCCGACGCGCGGGACTTCGACGACGCGATCTCCATCGAGCGCGAGGGCAAGGGGTTCCGTCTTTGGGTGCACATCGCCGATGTGAGCCACTACGTGGTGTGGGACTCGCCGGTCGATGTCGAGGCGCGACATCGGGCCACGAGTGTGTATCTGGTCGATCGCGTACTACCGATGCTGCCCGAGCACATCTCCAACGTCATCTGCTCACTCAATCCGGGAGAAGACCGCCTCACGTTCACGGTCGAGATGCTTCTGGATCAGACGGGGGTGGTGGAGCACTACGAGTGCTATCCCTCGGTGATCAGGAGTGACCGTCGTTTCGACTACGACCAGGTCCAGGGATGGTTCGATAACGGCGGGTTCCCCGATGACGACAGCCAGCGGACGCTCACCGACTTCCGGACGGTGGCTGGCCTCATCCACAAGCGCCGCGTGGCGAGGGGCGGTCTCGACTTCGAGACGGTAGAGGCTCGCGTGATGCTCGACGAGCGGGGAGAGCCGATCGAAGTGGTTCTGCGTTCGCGCACCGAGGCGACGAATATGATCGAGGAAGCGATGATCGCGGCCAACGAGGTCGTGGCGCGTCATATGAGCGTAGCGAAGGCACCGATGCTGTATCGCATCCATGAGGACCCCGACGCTGATGCACTCTCACAAGTCGCGATCGTGCTCAAGGAGTTCGGCTATCCCATCAAAGATATGCACGGCGCTACACCGGCCACGTTCCAGAAGATCGTGGCGTTCGCGCATGGGCGTCCCGAGGAGCGTCTCATCAACTCGCTCGTCCTGCGAGCGCTTGAGCGGGCGCGGTACGTGGACTACCTCGGACCGCACTTCGGGCTGGCGAGTAAGGCATATACACACTTCACGAGCCCGATCCGGCGATACCCCGACCTCGTGGTGCACCGCCTGCTCAAGGCGCAGCTTGCCGGTGGCCTGGGGAGGCCCCCCGTGTCTCAGATGGTGCCAGAGCTCGAGTGGCTTGCCGAGCACGCATCCACGATGGAGCGCGAGGCCGACGCTGCTGAGAATGAGAGTCAGAAGGTGAAGCTCGTGGCGTTGATGACGCGCCACCTGGGCGAGGAGTTCGACGGTATCGTCACGGGTGTGATGGGCTTCGGGCTCTTCGTGCAACTTGAGAACACGGCCGAGGGTCTCGTGCATGTGGAGACGATGACTGACGACTACTATAAGCTCGATGCCGAGCGGTTCTTGCTACGCGGCGAGAGCAGTGGTACCACGTATCGGCTTGGTCAGCAGGTGCGGGTGCGGGTGCTCGACGCCAGCATCGCGGAACGCCGTCTCGACTTCGAGCTTGCCTGACCGTGATCCACCCGGGCCGTGCGTCGCACGTGCCTGGTGCAGGACCTGCACTGCCAGTACACTAGGTGTTCACGCTTCTATCCACTAAGGAGGCTCCTATGCGTCCCGAGTCGTTCGAATTCTTCCAGACGCTCATCGAGGCCCCGTCTCCGTCGGGCTACGAGCAGCCGGCAGCGCGGGTGTTCCGCGAGTATGTGTCACCTATAGCCGATGAGGTGACGACCGACGTCATGGGCTCCGTTCACGCGTTGCTCAAGGGCACGGCGGACGGTCCGAGTGTCATGCTTGCCGGTCACATCGACGAGATCGGCTTCATGGTCACATACATCACCGATGACGGGTTCTGCGCGTTCGCGCCCATCGGCGGTCATGACCCGCAGATCCTTCCAGGTATGCGTGTCGACGTGCACACGAAGGGCGGTGTGTTGCGTGGCGTGCTCGGCCGCCTGCCGATCCATCTACTCGAGGACGAGGACCGCAAGAAGGTCGTCAAGATCGATCGTATGTTCATCGACCTCGGTATGAAGGGTGAGGACGTCAAGAAGAAGGTCTGCATCGGCGACCAGGTCACGTATGGCGTAGGCCTTGAGACCTTTGGTGACGGCATGGCCGTCTCGAGAGCGTTCGACGACAAGATGGGTGCGTGGATCTGCGCTGAGGCGATGCGCTTCGTCAAAGAGGCGGGTGGCGCGCCTGGCGATCTCATCGCAGCAGGTACCGTGCAGGAGGAGATCGGTTTGCGCGGCGGTATCACCTCGGCGTACAGCCTGGATCCGATCGTGGGTATAGCGGTCGAGGTCACGCATGCCACCGACTACCTGGATGTGGACAAGCGGAAGTTCGGCGAGGTCGTCTGCGGGAAGGGCCCTGTCATCTGTCGCGGTCCTAACATCAACCCCCGGGTCTTCGAGCTGCTTGTCGAGGCTGCTGACGCAGAGGGCATTCCTTACCAGGTCGAGGGCGCACCCCGCGGCACCGGTACCGATGCGAACGCCATCCAGCTCTCACGTGGTGGCAAGGCAGCAGCATTGGTGAGTGTCGCACTTCGTTATATGCACACGCCGACCGAGGTGCTTGCACTGGAGGACGTGGAGAACACGGCGAAGATGCTTGCAGCCTTCGTGCGCAGGCTTGATCCGGCGACAGACTTCACGCCGTAGTCGCTACGACTCACAGGAGAGGAACGACCCACCGCATGGCACGTGAAGAGAAGAACATCGCCACCAATAAGAAGGCGTACCACGACTACTTCGTGGATGAGACGTTCGAGGCTGGCATCGTGCTCACGGGCACCGAGGTGAAGTCGTTGCGGGAGAACAAGACCAATCTGCGCGAGAGCTTCGCGACGATCCGCAAGGGTGAGCTATGGCTTCATAACGTGCATATCTCGGCATACAGCCATGGGAACCGCAGTAACGTGCAGGTCGATCGTGAGCGCAAACTACTTCTGCGCAAGGCCGAGATCCGCTATCTCATGGGTAAGACCAAGGAACGTGGATACACCCTGGTGCCGCTACGTATGTATCTGTCTTCCTCCAATCTTGTGAAGGTCGAGCTTGGGCTTGCCCGCGGGAAGAAGCTCTACGACAAGCGCGATGCTATCGCCGAGCGCGACCAACAGCGTGACGTGGCACGCGCGCTACGGGAGCGGACGAAGGGTCAGTGATCGTGTGCTGGTGCGATCACTGAGATCAAAAAGGGCCGCCTCGATGAGGCGGCCCTTTTTGCACCGGTTCGATGTGACAGTCCTCCGGGTGGGTCCTACCAGTCTTCGACGCTCGAGACCGTCCAGTCTTCGCCGTCGGGGGTGTACATGACGACGAGAGCGTACTCCAGGTCGGGAAATGCCTCCCAGCGGGTGAGCACGATGCCGAAGTCTTCGCCGTCACCACCGGCGATGATGGCGACATAGCCAGGGAAGTCCTCGTCCGCCTGCGCGAGGACGTCCGTGATGTTGGCGTCCATGGTGCCTTCCATCAGATCCATGAGGTTCTCATGGTCGTAGATGTAGGACGTACCGGAGGACGCTTTCGCAACGGTCTCATACGTCTCGGTGTTGCCCTCATCCAGATTGACTCCGGCCGCTAGAGAGGCCGCTGAGTCTGTCCAGAGGTAGTACGCGATGCGCACAGAGGGGTCGGATGCAAGGGACGCCTTCACGTAGAGCATGTCGGGATAGTAGTTCTCCGCATCTTCTCCACCGGGCTCAGCGAGCGTGTCCTCTATCTTGAAGCCAGGATAGAGCTTGGTGTGGATCTCCTCGATCAGGGCCGCCTGCTCTGCAGTGGGCTCAGCGTAGATCGATGGGTCTGCGAGTTCCGGCCGGAAGTCGGTCCACTCGGCGCGTTCGCCGGGTCCAGCCGACGGTTCGGTCAGTGTGTCCGAGGAGGGTTCGTCTTCTTCGATCACGGTCGAGATCTCCGACTCCATGTCGAGTTCTTCGAGGGAGTCGATACCTGATTTGAACAGTGAGAAGCCGGCGATACTGCTGCCTATGCAGCACAGTAGCAAGACGCCGAGGACCGCGAGTACGATGATGAGCGTCTTGCTCTTCTTCTCGGGGGGAGGCGCCTGGGTTCCGTGACCTGGCGGGACGCTTCCGGGCGGTGTCGGCGGCACGTTCCCGGCCGGTGTCGGCGGAGCGTACTGTGGTGA
>JAVERH010000099.1:0-8449 GCA_034007245.1 Coriobacteriia bacterium
TGTGTTTCAGGGCTGATGGCAGGGCCGTTCATGTGTGTGGAGAACTATAGACGTGTGTGGGAAGCTATAGGGTAGTAAGCTGTGGTCTGTCAGTGTGTGCCGGGTCAAGCATGAACAGCGGCAAGAGCCGGGGTGGGTAGCTGTGGAGAAACTCGAACGTATCCTGCATGCGGAGGACCATGCCCGGGACCACGTGCAGGAATCCCGTGAGCGAGCGGTAGAAATCGAGCGAGAGGCTTCGGTTCTGGCGGTGCGTATCCGCCAGGAAACGCTTGCGGCCGCTCGTGAAGAAGCGCGTACTGCCGCCGCTACGATCATCGATAAGGTTCGCGCCGAGAGTATCGAGCTCGAGCGGCGTTCAGCCGAGGATAGAGCGGCGTTCATCGATCGCGCCTCGGCTCGCATCCCGGGCGCAGTCACCTCGGTGCTTCGCGAACTGGCGGGCTGATCGTGGCCGTCGCCCGTATGCTCCGTGTCACCGTGCTCGGACATTCATCGGTGCTCGAGAGTCTCGTCGATCGCATGCAGCGCGTCGGGGTCCTCGACATCGAAGCCGTGCCGGAGGGTGAGGTACCCGAGGTCGGCGCTTCCGATCCGGCGGTGATACGTCGTCTCGAGGAGTACAGCGCCGATGCCGTCTTCGTCCGTGACTTTCTTGGCAAGCATCACACCAACGAGCAACCGTTCGGGTCGTTCATCTCTGAGAAGCTCCACATGGGCGAAGGTGAGTTCGTCGCACTTGAGGTGGACACGACCCTGCTGCACGTCTACCGCCAGTGTCAGGGAGTCGCTGATCGCGTGGCCGTCCTCGGTCGTGAGCGCTCACGTCTCAGCGCGCTTGTCGAAGAGCTCGCTCCCTGGGAAGGGCTACGTCTAGAGATCAGTAGGTGGCAGGGCTCGGAGCACGTGGTGCTGTTCGCGGGTGTGATCCCCGCATCCGACGGTCTTGGCGTGCGACAGATGCTCCGGGATCTTTCCCCGTATGTCTCGGTAGAGGAACTCTCATCGGTCGGCGGTAGATGTGCCTGGGTGGTCATGGCGCATCGCACCGTGGTGAACGAGGTGCGTGTAGCGCTTGCGGGGACGAGCTTCATCGACGTCGGGTTCCCCGATCTGTCCGGCTATCCCGCTGAGGAACGGGCACTTGCACGCGAGCGTATCGCGGAGATAGACCGGGAGTTGATCGAGCTCGATGAGCGTGCAGCCGAGCTCTCCGTGCAGTACTACACCGATGCGGTGGCACTGGTGGCCGCGATCGATGCGGATCTTGACGCTGCGACTGTTCGCGAGCGTTTTGGTGCTACCGAGCGAACATTCATGGTCACCGGCTGGGTGAGTGCCCGTAGGCGCGGTGAGCTGGAAGACGCGCTTGCGCCGCTTGCGGCAGAGCTGGACGTCACCTATGCAGAGCCTCGCCCGGAGGACAGTCCTCCTGTCGAGCTGGAGAACCCCCGGATCCTCAAGCCGTTCGAAGTGCTGACGGACCTCTACGGTCGCCCGCACTACGACGAAGTCGACCCCACGCCGCTTTTGGCGCCGTTTTTTTGGGTGTTCTTCGGTATCTGTATCGGGGACGTGGGATACGGTCTTATGCTCATCGGCGGTGCCTGGTTGGTGAAGAACAAGCTCGACGTAGCTGAAGGCGTGAAGAAGCTGATGGACCTGTTTATCGTCGGCGGTGTAGGAGCTATCTTCGCCGGTGTGGCGCTGGGGTCGTACTTCGCATGGGATCTCGACCTGCCTCCACTGCTTGAGGGGCTTCGGATCATCAACCCCATGGAGGAGCTGCCTACGTTCCTGATCTTCTCTATCGCGCTGGGCGCGTTGCAGGTGTTCTTTGGTGTGCTCGTCTCGGCGTGGAACCTTGCGCGAAAGGGTGACTGGGCTTCGGCCGTGTTCGAACAGGTGTCGACGGTCGTGCTCTTCGCTGCAATCGGCGTAGCCGTTGGCGTGCCGTCTCTCTCGAAGGTCGCGATCGTTTTGGGGCTTGGGCTTACAGCGCTGGGGAAGAGCCGGGCGATCGATATCGCGCTGCGGCAGGTCGAGGCGGCGGCGTGGGACAAGGCCGTTGGTGCGACGTGGATCGTCGTGTTCGTCGCCTGGCTCTTGTCGCTCGCGTTCGGCTGGGGCGCTCTTCCGGGGTGGGTGCTACTCGCGTTCACGGTGATCGGTGTGGCGGTGTCGAAGGCTACGCGGCGCGTGTTGGCTGCGATCCTCGGCGGGGCGTATGCTGTCTACGGGCTCTCATCGATGATCGGTGACATCCTCAGCTACACGCGACTCGCTGCGCTGGCGCTCTCGGCCACGCTGGTGGGTATGGTGTTCAACCTCCTTGCCAGGCTCGTGTGGAGCGGTGCTGCTGGGATGTTCGACCAGGGGGGTGCCTCGATCATAGGGGCCGTGGTCGTCGTGATCTTCGCAGTGCTGATCTTCGTGGTGGGGCACGTCTTCAACGTGGTGATCAATCTCCTGAGCGCATTCGTGCATCCGGCACGGCTGCAGTTCGTTGAGTTCTTTGGCAAGTTCTATGAGGGCGGAGGCCGTAATTACGAGCCGTTCGCCTTCAGATCCAAGACACTGGTACTGCATGCCGACAGCGTGCGGCAGGAAGGAGCGGGAACGTGAACGACCTCTTCTGGGGAATCTCCGGCGTCAACTGGGCGCTTTTCGGCGGTGGTGTCGCGGCGGTACTCGGTGGCGTCGGCTCCGCGATCGGCATCACGATAGCGTCGGCCACCGTGTCCGGTATCGTGACCGAGGATGGCGAGAAGTTCGGCAAACTGCTGCCGTTGGCAGCCATGCCGAGTACGCAGGGCATCTACGGCTTCATCGCTGCGGTGCTGGTACTGATCTTCTTCAACATCCTTGGCGGTGAGGCGACACTTACCGGATCACAGGGCTTTGCGGTGTTCCTGGCGTGTATGCCGGTGGCGTTTCTCGGCATGTTCACCGGGATATATCAGGGCAAGACCGGCGCTGCGGCAGCAGGCATCGTTGCGCGGCGGAGCGAGGACTCGGGTAAGGCACTCATCTTCCCGGCGCTCGTGGAGACCTACGCGGTGTTCGCCCTTATCGTGACCGTCTTGATGATGACGGCACTTCAGGCGACCTTTGGCGGCTAGTGAGGCGGATCAAACGTGGCGATAGCTGACATCATCAGTCGTATCGAGGATGACGCGCAGGCGGAAGCAGGCGCGATCATCGCTGCTGCGCAGGAGCGTGCCGATGCCAAGACGGCTGCCGCGCGTTCCGGAGCGGAACGAGATGCGACGCGTATCAAGACGCGTGGTGCCGATGCGGCACGCGTAGAGGCTGAGACGCTGCTTGCGAACGCACGTCTGGCTGCCCGCGATGCGTTTCTCAGTGCGCGCAAGGAGCTCGCCGAACAGGTGCTTGCCGGCGTGCGTGAGGCGCTCGAGGTGCTGCCCGACGACGAGTACGCCGCATTCATCGCGCGCGAGACCGCGCGGGTGGCGGTACCCGGACAGTGCATACGGATAGCCGCTGCGGATGCTGGCAGGCTTGCGGATATCGGTTCGCTCGTTGCCTCGCACGGCATAGAGATGCCGGTCGTGGGCGAGGTTGCCGATCTGGCGCATGGCGTTCGTGTGGAGGGAGACGGCGTCAGTGCGGAGGTTTCGCCGGCCGCGTACGTTGCGGAGCATCACGGCGATATGCTGCAGGTCGCCGTGCGCGAGCTCTTCCCGGAGGAGGGGTAAGCTGGTGCTCACCTCCACGCGCGACGATATCCGGTACGGCTTCGCCGTGGGACGGGTCCGCATCCTGCAGTCGAGGCTGTTGTCGCGCTCGGTATACGAGCGGCTGATAGACGCTCCCGACTTCGCCGAGCAGCGCAGGGTCCTCTCGGAGACGGCCATCGGTCACTACCTTGAGAGCGCTGAGACCGCCGAGGATGTCGAGCGGGCGCTTGATGCGTCGCTCGGCGATCTCTACGATGACTTTTTGCTCGAGGCCGGACTCCCGGACGCAGTGGCCCGCTACTTCCGGCTACCGTACGACTACCGGAACTTGCGTACCGCGCTCAAGACGCGGGTACTCGGCATGACGACACCGGGGTTGAGTGCGCTCGGGACGATCGAGCCGACGGCGTTCAATGGCTCCGGCGAGGGGCTGCCCGGGGAGATCGCGGCGCTGTTCACTGCGTGGGACGAGGCCGAGCAGGCACCGCCGCTCTCGGATATCGAGACTTCCGTGGACCGCGCGCTTTTTGCGGCTCTTACCGAGGAGGCGAAGCGCTCGAAGGTCGGTTTCTTGCGGGGACTCACCACACTCCGGATCGATCTCGCGGTGATCCGTGTGTTGCTCCGAGCCAACGGCAAGCGTCTTGTGCCTGCAGCGGTGTCGGACTCTCTTGTGGAGGGCGGCACCTCCGCACTGCGCGCGCTTGCACCCGACGCGGGGCGGATGGACGCCGAGGAGCTTGCCGAGGCGATCGTGGCTACGCACGCCGCAGTGGGTCTCGAGGTCGCCGACCTCATCAACCTCGAGCGGTACGACCTGGCCGCTTCGGCGCTCGAAGCCGCTCGGATGGCCTCGGCACGCATGGCGCCAAGCGGCCCGGAACCGGTTCTCGCGTACGTGCTTGGTCGCGAGGCAGAGGTGGTCGCGCTCAGGATCGCGCTGGTCGGGCGGCTCTCGGGGCTCGATCGCGAGGCTGTTCGTGAGCGACTGCGGGGTGTGATGTGAGTAAGAAATTGCTCATAGCCGTGGTGGGAGACACCACGAGTGTGGCTGGGTTTCGGCCACTCGGCTTCGATGTGCGGACGGTCGAGCATCCCGAAGAGGCGCTGGGTCTGTGGCCCGAACTCATCGCGGGCGCTCACGGTGCGGTCTTCGTGACCGAGCCGGTGTATCACGCGATGGCAGAGCTGATCGCCGAGTCGGTGGACAAGCCGGTTCCGGCTGTGACGGTGATCCCCGCCGCCGGCAGTGGCGGGGGAGTGGGAGCAGCGAAGTTGGATCGGGCCATCGTGCGTGCGCTCGGTACGTCGATGGCTTCAGGAGAAGAGGAACGCTAGATGGACCAGGGAATAATCCGAAAAGTCGCAGGCCCGCTCGTGGTCGCCACCGGTCTGACACATGCCAGGATGTACGACCTGGTGCGCGTGGGCGAGCAGGGACTGATGGGCGAGATAATCGAGATGCGTGGAGACCGTTCGTCCATCCAGGTGTACGAGGAGACCGAGGGCCTCGGTCCCGGCATGCCTGTCGTCTCCACGGGGGCGCCGCTTTCGGTGGAGCTCGGGCCGGGCATGCTCGAAGCGGTCTACGACGGTGTCCAGCGCCCGCTCGATGCACTGCAAGCTACCTCCGGCGCGTTTCTTGCCCGTGGTATCACTGCGCCTGGCCTCGATCGTAAGAAGCGCTGGGAGTTCGTGTCGACGGTTGCGCCGGGCGCTCGTGTGAACGGTGGCGATATCATCGGCACCGTTCAGGAGAATGTGGTCATCGAGCACCGGATCATGGTGCCGCCGACGCTCGCCGGCGAGATCGTCGAGATCACCAGTGGTTCGTATGTCGTGACCGACACGGTGGCGCAGCTGCGGGATGACGCAGGCGCGCTCCACGACATCACACTCATGCAGACGTGGCCGGTGCGTGTCCCTCGCCCGTACACCCGCAAGATCAGCACCGGAGAGCCGCTCGTTACAGGCACCCGCGTCATCGATACGTTCTTTCCCCTGGTCAAGGGCGGTGTCGCATGCATCCCCGGCCCGTTCGGCGCCGGTAAGACCGTCACTCAGCACCAGGTGGCCAAGTGGTCCAACGCACAGGTGGTCATCTTCATCGGCTGTGGCGAGCGCGGCAACGAGATGACCGACGTGCTTATGGAGTTCCCTCAGCTCACCGACCCGTACTCGGGTGAGCCGCTGATGAAGCGGACCGTGCTGGTGGCCAACACCTCCAACATGCCGGTCGCCGCACGCGAGGCGAGCGTCTATACCGGCATCACCATGGCCGAGTACTTCCGCGACATGGGCTACGAGGTGGTACTGCAGGCCGACTCCACGAGTCGCTGGGCCGAGGCCATGCGAGAGATATCGGGGCGTCTTGAAGAGATGCCCGGAGACGAGGGCTTCCCTGCATATCTCGGCACGAAGCTCGCCGCGTTCTACGAGCGGGCAGGGGCTGTCGAGTGCCTCGGCGGATCGGATTCGCCCCGGACGGGCTCCGTGTCCGTGGTCGGGTCCGTCTCGCCTCCGGGCGGAGATCTGTCGGAGCCGGTGGTGCAGAACACGCTTCGTGTGGTGAAGGTGTACTGGGCGTTGCAGGATACGCTGGCCTACGAGCGCCACTTCCCGGCGATCGACTGGCTCACCAGCTACTCCCTTTACCTGGATCTGATCCAGCGGTTCTGGGAAGCCGAGGTCTCGCCGGAGTTCCGCGAGCGGCGCGACCGCTGTATGGCCATCCTTCAGCGCGAGAGCGATCTCGCCGAGATCGTACGACTTGTCGGCCTGGAGGCGCTCTCGGCCGAGGAGCAGATACTCATGGAGACGGCCAAGTCGATCAGGGAGGACTTCTTGCAACAGAACGCCTTCCGCGATGACGACCAGTTCAGCACGCTGGCCGAGCAGGATCTGCTGCTCAAGACGATCCTGCACTTCCACGAGACCGCTATCTCCGCAGAGCGGCACGGGGGGGCGCTCAAAGACATCTTTGCGGCACCGGTGCGCGAGAAGATCGCGCACGCGAAGTACGCGAGTGCGGACGACCTCGGCATATTCGATGAGATCGCGTCGGACATAGAGACGCAGCTCGTAGCTGGAAACGGGGTGGACTTGTAGTGGCACGCGAGTACACGACAACGCGCGACATCGTCGGGCCGCTGCTGCTGGTGGAGCGGGTCATCGATGTGACCTACAACGAGCTCGTGGAGCTCGAATACCCCAACGGCACCCGTTCGCTCGGCAACGTGCTCGAGGTGGATGGCGACACAGCACTCGTGCAGGCGTTTGCGGGCACGAGCGGTGCCAACCCTGCCGAGACGAAGGTGCGCTTCCTCGGCCGCGCGCTCGAGCTGGGTGTGAGTCAGGACATGCTCGGGCGGGTGTTCGACGGCCTGGGCCGTCCGCGCGACGGTGGTCCGGAGATCATCCCGGACGAGCGTCGTCCGATGCACGGCGATCCGATCAACCCGACGGCGCGCGACTTTCCTGACGACTTCATCCAAACCGGCATCTCCGCGATCGACGGTCTCAATCCGCTTGTGCGCGGACAGAAGCTGCCGATCTTCTCGGGCGCCGGTCTGCCGCACAATGAGCTTGCGGCGCAGATCGCCCGTCAGGCGGCAGTGCTCAACCGTAGCGACGACCCCACCAAGGTGGGAGACAAGCTCGAAGGCGAGTTCGCGGTCGTTTTCGCCGCGATGGGCATCACCTTCGCCGATGCGGACTTCTTTATGACCGAGTTCCGCAACACCGCTGCCATCGAACGTGCGGTGTTGTTCCTGAACCTTGCAGACGACCCGGCTGTCGAGCGCATCAATACGCCGCGGATGGCGCTCACCTGCGCCGAATATCTGGCCTACACGTGCGACATGCACGTGCTCGTCATCCTCACGGACATGACGTACTACTGCGAGGCGCTCCGCGAGGTCTCTGCTGCGCGCAAGGAGGTCCCGGGTCGCCGCGGCTACCCCGGCTACCTCTACACCGACCTCGCCACGATCTACGAGCGCGCCGGACGCATCCAGGGGGCGAAGGGTTCGATCACCCAGGTGCCGATCCTCTCGATGCCCGATGACGATAAGACGCATCCGATCCCGGACCTCACGGGTTACATCACCGAGGGGCAGATCATCTTGGATCGCAGTCTGCATCGCTCGGGTATCTTCCCGCCGATAGCAGTGCTGCCGAGTCTTTCGCGCCTCAAGCAGAAGGGTATCGGTCCGGGTAAGACGCGCGAGGACCATGCCGATCTTTCCAACCAGCTGTTCGGCGCGTACGCGCGGGGTATCCAGGCCAAGGAGCTTGCGGTGATCCTTGGCGATGCGGCGCTCTCTGCCACTGACAAGGCGTTCGTGGAGTTCGCCAACGCGTTCGAGGACAGGTTCATCCGGCAGGATGCGCACGAAGAGCGCTCGGTGGAGCGCACACTGGAGATCGGCTGGGAGCTCATGGCGCTGTTGCCACGGACGGAGCTCAAGCGCATCAAGGACGAGTATGTGGAGCGCTATCTGAAGGAGCCGGACGAGTCGTGAGCGATGCGATGACCACTGCGCTGAGCGTGGCACTCGTAGTGGCGATGGGCGGGCTTATCGCCTATCAGATCTATATGCTGCGTTGGGTCAAGCGTACGGTCGGTGCAGTGCCCGGGCCTGTGATGGCGCTGCGTAGCATCAACATCGTGCTGTTGGTCGTGGGTACGGGGCTCATCGTCTGGGCGTTGATGAGGTAAAGGCGAAGCTATGTCGAAGATCCGGGTC
>JAVERH010000100.1:0-8393 GCA_034007245.1 Coriobacteriia bacterium
TTGCCTCCCCCGGCAGCCCTCCGTACCATGCGTTGGGAAACACGGTACGTACGATGGCTTCCTCAAAGGGAGACGAGACAAAGAAGGCCCGCGCCGGCGGGAGGAGCTGGGTAACATGGAGATCGTGATCGCTGAACCGCCTCGGTTGGTAAGCTTGGCTATGGTGGAATTCGTCCCACCCAAGGGTGGCTGATGGCACCGGAGACGCGAGAACACCCGCGAGAGAAGCTCCCGCCGGCCGTCAACAACCACGGCCTCTTCTCCGACTACTACCTCACCGAGCTCGTGCAGGATGACTCCTTCTTTCAGGAGTCGAAGCGGGATGCTGAACCTGTTTGGCGAGCGATCAAGGACCTCTACGAGCGGGTGAAGGGAGAGCTTCCCACGGCCAACGAGGCCCGGACCGAGCAGCTCTTCATCCACCCCGTGCTTGATCTCCTTGGACATAAGGACTCCTACGCTGTCCAGCCTCCAGTCGACTCCCCGGAGGGCGTGCGGCGCCCCGATTTTGCGTTCTTTGCCTCCCGCGAGGACCGCGAGGCAGCAGCGAGCAGCACCGGGAGACGCGAGTACTTCACCAAAGCCCTCGCCGTGGGTGACGCCAAACAGTGGGACCGCTCCCTCGACCGGAAGCGTAAGGGCACTGGGGACGCCTTCACGAACGCGAACCCCAGCTATCAAATCGACTACTACCTCCGGGCCACCGACCGAAAATGGGGCCTTCTCACCAATGGCCGCCGCTGGCGCCTCTACCACCGCGATTCAAGCTACCGCACGGACGTGTTCTACGAAGTGGACCTCGTCGCTCTCCTCGATAGCTACGACGAGGCGTTCGCCTACTTCTACGCCTTCTTCCGCAAACAAGCGCTCACCACAGGCTTCCTCGACCGCGTCCTTGCGGAAAGCCGGGACTACGCCGCGAAACTGGGCGACGAGCTCAAGGAGAACGTGTACGAGGCCCTGAGGCTCCTGGCCGAGGGGTTCCTCAAGTGCCCGCAAAACGAACTCACCGAGGACGATTTGGAGGAGATCCGAGCCAACACGTTCGTCCTCATCTACCGGGTCCTGTTCCTGTTCTACGCCGAGGACCGTGAGCTACTGCCCATGCACAACCCTGTCTACCGTGACTCGTACAGCCTGAGAGCCTGGGCCCGAGAGATCGCAAACCAGCTCGATGAGGGCCGCTCATTCAGCCCCACGGCCTACCACAGTTGGAACAAGCTCAACGAGCTGTTCCGGATCGTGAACGAGGGGGATGCCTACCTCGGCGTGCCGCCCTACAACGGCGGGTTGTTTGACCCCAAGAAGCACCCCGCTCTTGCGCAGTGGAAGGTCGGCGATCAGTACCTCGCGCAAGCTCTTGACCAGCTCTTCCGGGCCAAGGCCGCCGGCCGCGGCGGGCGGGGGCCGGTGAGCTACCGGGACCTCGACATCCGCAACCTCGGCTCGATCTACGAGGGCCTCCTCGAACACCGCCTCCGCCTGGCCCACGAGGACATCGCCGTGACCAGGGAGAAGGACCGCGAGGTGTTCGTTCCCCTAGCCAAGCTCGGTGATAGGCGACCGCTCAACACCTACCAGGCCGGCGAGGTCTACTTGGAGACGGATAAGGGCGAGCGTAAGGCCACCGGGAGCTACTACACCCCGGACTACATCGTGAAGTACATTGTGGAAAATACCCTTGGCCCCCTCGTTGCAGAGAAGCGAAAGGAGCTTGAGGAAGAGCGACGTGACCTCGAGGAAAAGCTCAAGAAAAGCCGCGGCTACGACCGCGACCACTACCAGCGCAAGCTTGCCGAGCTCGATCATCGGTTGATCCAGGAGATCTTGTCCATCAAGGTGCTCGACCCGGCCATGGGTTCCGGGCATTTCCTCGTCGAGGCCGTGGACTACCTGGCCCAGGAACTGATCAAGGCCTTCGGCGAGACCCCCGAGGAGATGGAGGAAGAGGAGATCCGCTGGGCGCGTCGTGAGGTGGTGGAGCGCTGCATCTACGGGGTGGACGTGAACCCCTTGGCCGTGGAGCTCGCCAAGCTCTCCTTGTGGATCGAGACTGTGGCCAAAGACCGCCCGCTTTCGTTCCTCGATCATCACCTGCGGCTCGGGAACTCCCTCATCGGGGCATGGGTGAAGGATTTGGGCCGCCTCCCTGCTCAGGGGAAGAAGGACAAGGCCGTCGAGATCGGGGAGCACGTGGTGGGGCTGTTCGAGGGCGAGCTCAAGAAGCGCCTCCCCGTGGTGCTCGGCGAGGTGATGGAGCTCCTCCGCAAGCCCTCGGACAAGGTCGAGGACATCCGCGAAAAGGAAGCCATCTACGAACGTATCCTCACCCTCCTTCAGCCGTTCAAGGAGATGGCCAACGCCTGGGTGTCCACCTACTTTGGAAACGAAGTGGATGCAACTGGTTACGAAAACGCCCTGCTCAAGTTGAGTGATTTGCCGGCCGTGTGGGAAAGTGAAGTCCGTACCAGGCCCTGGTTCGCCAAAGCTCAAGAGATCGCTAACGAACGGCACTTCTTCCACTGGGAGCTCGAGTTCCCCGAGGTGTTCTTCGCGGATACCGGCCAGCGCAGGCGCAATCCCGGCTTCGACGCAGTGATCGGGAATCCGCCATACGTGCGTCAGGAGCAGCTCAAGGACAAGGACTTCTTCAAGGACAGGTTCGAAGCCTATGACAGTATTGCTGATCTCTACGTGTACTTCTACGAGATCGGCCACCGCCTGCTGTGCGAGGGCAGCCGGTTTGGGATGATCACCTCGAACAAGTTCATGCGCGCCGCCTATGGCGAGCGCCTTAGAAGGTTCCTCATCGAGAGGGCCAGGCCGCTACAGATCATCGACTTCGGGGATCTCCCCGTCTTTCCCGACGTCTCAGCCTACCCCTGCATCGTGCTCACCGTGAAGGGTGGCGAAGGTGCTCCCCCAACGCGTTATCTCCGAGTCGTTACTTTGGACTTCGAGTCCCTCGATGAGCTCGTTCAGGAAAAGGCATCGGTGCTTCCGCCGGGTGCGCTCACGGAGGAGAGCTGGCAGCTGGCAGGCGCGGACGAGATGGCGATCCTGGCGAAGATGGAGGCTATGAGCGTCCCCCTCAAGGATTGGCTTGGCGATGTGGAGATCCGCCGCGGCGTGCTCACCGGCTGCAACGAGGCGTTCTTCATCGACGAGGAGACGCGGGCCCGCCTGATCGCTGAGGACCCCAAGAGCGCGGAGATCATCAAGCCCCTGGTCGTGGGCGAGGACATCAAGCGCTACGAGATCGACTACAAAAACCAGTACCTGATCTTCACCCGACGCGGGGTGGACATTGACCGCTATCCAGCCATCAAGCGCCATCTCGAGCAGTTCAGGGAGCGCTTGGAACCAAGGCCGCCTGATTGGGACGAGGAAAGGCAGGGCAGATGGCCAGGACGGAAGCCTGGGGAGTACAAGTGGTACGAGATCCAAGACACCATCGACTACTACGCTGATTTCGCCAAGCCGAAGATCATCTTCGGCAGGTTCATGGATCATCCGCTATTCGGTTTCGACCCAAGAGGCCGGTTCTTCACAAACGACGCAATGTATGTCGCCGCAGTGCGGGACGGCTACCCAGTAACACTACTAAACAGCGCCCTTGGCTGGCTCTGGATTGCTCACAAGTGCACTGATCTTAGGGGCCGCTACCTTCAGGTGTTCATTCAAGACCTAAACGTCTTTCCCATCCGCCGCATTGCCCTTACGACCCCACCGGCCGAGCGAGCGCGGCTGGTGGAGGAAGCAAAGCGCTTGTACCAAGATGCATTGAACCGGGCCAGCGATCCCGAGGCAGTACAGCGCGGGAGTGAATTTCGCCCGACGACAGATGTATGATCGTACTAGTAGAGTTTGAGCAAGGAGACGTGCCTGGGTCAGAGGGCACCCGAGTCCCCGGCACGAAAACGGTCTAAGAGTGTGGAGAAAGGAGGAGTCGAATGACTGCAACGGAAGCCACGGCTGAAGTCTTCTGGACAGCATTCAAAGCTCTCCCCAAGAAAGAGCAGGAAGCGGTCATCGCCCGGTTGCTTAGGGATGAAGAGTTTGCCGAGGATCTCTTGGACATCGCCCTCATCGCGCAGGCACGCCGTGAACCCGGCGAAGATGTCCCACTGCGCGACTACTTGGCCCACCAGGGCGGCTGATGCAAGCCAAGCACTACTCGGTAGTGCTGCGTCCCGCCGCCCAGCGCGACCTGGACCATCTTCCCGATCAGGTTAGGGACAGGATCTTGGCCGCCTTGCTCGGGCTGGAGAACGATCCCCGGCCACGGGCCAGCAAACAGCTTGTGGGCCTTGGGCGAGAGCGCCGCCTACGGGTAGGGGAGTATCGCGTGCTCTACGAAGTAGATGACGAGGCAAGTATTGTACACATCTTCCGGGTTATCCACCGGAGGGAGGCATACCGATGAACCCGGGCGGAGATCCGCAGGCGATCTTCGGCGAGTTGCTTCAATTCATCGAAGCGCGGCTGACACGGTCGCATCGGCCAGATCCTGAGCTCGTCCGCAAGCACAACGCCGATCCCCTGAACAAGGATTGGCAGATCCCGGAAGGGGCGCTTTGGGAACAGAGCGACGTGGTCCACGACCTCCTCGCCTTCCTCGCCGAGGAGATGATCCGCCTGAACGAGGAGAAGCAGGAAGAGATGAAGAACTTCCTTTCCTGGCTTGAGGCCGAGCTCCAGGTCCAACCTGATAGGAAGGGAAACACCGGGATCGAAGCCCTCACGGGCAAGACCGCGCTCAAGAACTACCTCGGCGACTACCAAAAGGGCGAGCCGGAAGTTCCATTCGAGGAGCTGTGGAAGATCCTCCAGAAGAACAAAAGCCGGATCGGGCGGAAGCTCACCCACGAGTTCATGGCCGAGTTACGGGAGGCCTACGAGCGGAGCCTGGCCAAGCTCCGGCCCATCAAGGAGCGGCTCCGCCTTACCGACGCCCTCATCGACCAAATCGTCTACTGCCTCTACGGCCTCACCCCCGAGGAGATCGCGCTGGTCGAAGGAGCGCGTGAGGGTGGCCAAGGAGAGGAACTGGATGAGTGACTACTCCGACAAACAGGAACGCGACGCCCTGGAAGTCTTCCTCGGAAGCGGGGTAGTCGAAGCCGACCTGGCGGTTCATGTCAATGACCTGTCGATCGAACAGCATCCATTGGGCAAGAGCTCGCCTCCGGACTTCTGCCTGAGTAGTGGCGGTCGGCGTGTGGCAGTAGAAGCCGTCGTGCGATCGAGGTGTACCCCTGGAACGGAACCACCTGGAGTGCTAAGAGGTGAGGGAAGCACACAAAGGGGTGCAGGATAAAGAGCAACGGAACCAGGTACAGCCCGGCGTTCAAGTTCCAGGTGGTGTTGGAATCCCTGAAGGCTGAAGGGAAAGGCGGGGAGGCTCAGGTGGCCCGGGCGTACGGGATTCACCCAGTGACGCTGTCCAACTGGAAGAGGCAGTTCCTCCAGCGTGGACCGGAGGTGTTCGGGGGCACAGAGGAGGTCAAGGGGTACGAGAAGAGGATTGCGGATCTGGAGCGGGTAGTCGGCCAGAAGGAAGTGGAGATTGCGCTTCTCACAAATTTCTTGAAGGGGCGCTGACGGTGGACAAGAAGATCGAGCTGGTGGAGGTGCACCGTGGGAAGCACGGGCTCAACCGATGCCTGCGTGCCCTGGGGGTATCGAAGGGGACCTGGCATCGCCACCAGCGCCGTCCGGCAGTGCCCGCAGCGGACGAGAAGCTGAAAGCGGAGGTGCTGTCCGTGGTGCGGGAGCATCCGGCGTACGGGTACCGGAGGATCCAGGTCGAGCTGCGGGAGCGGACCGGGGAGCGGGTGAACCACAAGCGGCTGCGGAGGCTGCTTGGCACCTGGGATCTGGCTTTGCCTCGGAAGGTGGCCCGCCCCCGGCCGAGCGGGGTGCGGCAGATCCTCAGGACGGGCCGAGGGAAGCTCGATCTGGTACAGGGAAGGGAGATGGAGCCGCTGGAGGCACTGTCGACGGACTTCACGGAGATCCGGTACGCTGGGGGAACGAAGAAGGCGCACCTGATGGCGATGGTGGATGTGGGGAGTGCGTGGGTGCCGGGGTGGGCGGTGGGGTCCTCGACAGACCGCGGCCTGGCCCTGCGCTGCTGGGAAACGGTGAAGGAAGCGTTGGCTCACGTCGGCCGGGGAACGGAGGGGGTGATCGTGCACCACGACCAAGACGCGGTGTACACAAGCTACGACTGGTTGCAGACGCTCCTCATCCGGGACCGAGCGCGGGTGTCCTACGCTGAGCGGGGTGCGCGGGACAACCCGTGGATCGAGTCGTTGTGGGGCCACTTCAAGGTGGAGAACGGTTCGCTCCTCTCCGAGGCGGCGACCCTGGAGGAGCTGGAGTGGGTCATTGACCGGCAGATGCTGTACTACAACCAGGAACGGCGGCACTCGGGACTTGACTACCGAGCGCCGATGGCGTACCTGGAAGACGAGGGGATCCACCCAAAGGTCTTAGTCGAAATCGGCCCTCGAAGTGGTTCCGTTTTAGGGGCGCAGGTCCCCAGCACGACCGTGCGGACCGCAGCTTTTGCTAGTTGGACGGGCCCATAGGAATCAGGGTGGGAGCCTCGCAAGTGAGTGGCAGAGGAGGTGCGATGTGACTGCATCGGAGAAAGAGAGACTCGTTGGGATCATGAAGGCGACCGCGAACCACGCTTTCCTTGGCACATGTGATGGGGATCGCCCGGTTGTGCGCTCCGTCTCTCCGATCGTCGAGGATGACCTGTCGATCTGGGTGACGACCTTCTCGAACGCAAGCAAGGTCAAGCAGATCGGGAGGAATCCGAGGATCTGCCTCGCCTTCGCCACCCAGCCGACCGGGGAGAAGCGGGCGACCGTACACGGAAGGGCTGAGGTGGTCTCGGACCCTGTAACAAAGAAGCGGGTCTGGGGCTTGGCTACGTTCAATCTGTCGGAGATCTTCCCCCGTGGGCCGGAGTCTGAAGAGTATGGGCTCCTTCGAATCATCCCGGAAGAGATCCGCTGGCACGACAGTTGGGATAGCGAGTGGAAGGTGTACAGGCCGAAGGGATAGCCATCTCGCCGTGGTGTCCCAAGGCGCCACCTCAGGGAGTGGCTGTGCTGGTCTTCCTGTAGATCGGAGGTGATGCGATAGAGGGGCTAGAAACAGTTTCACAACTTATGAATCAGCTGCTATGGTGGCGGCATGGCGAGTCGAGAACTTACGGACGAACAGTGGACGAGGATCGAGCTCCTCCTGCCGCCTCAGCCGCGCATCGGCCGTCCTCGGGTAGATGACCGAAAGGTCGACGAGGGGGTTTGGGAGCGGATCTGGCAGGCCCTGCTCGGGACCCTGGCACATCGAACGGACCTTCGCCTGGGTGGGGAACTTCCGCCTTTCGTGCGCTACGAGCGGCTGATCTCGATGTACGCCGCATTCTTCACCGTAGCGTGCGTCCTCATCTGCTTGAGGATGATTGTGAAATGACTTCTAGCCAGTGAGGGCGATCAGGAGGTGCACCCTTGCCCCACGGCGATCTTCGCCACCTTCTCCGGTCTCCCCTTGAGCTTCAGGTGCTGGTACAGATCCCGGAGAGCCGGGTTGTACCGTACCGAGGTCGCCTCATCGAGCGTCCTACACACGAAGTGTTCCCTCGCTTGCCGGTCCGGGCTCCGTTGATGGGCGAGCATCACGGCTGTACGCTAAGCGGTGTTAGGTCGAGGTGATGAAGATGCTGCTTGAGAAGGAGTTAGCCTACTACGTGAGTCATCGAGACGAACTGCTCCAGCACTATGAGAACTTGTATGTCCTCATCAAGGGAGAGGAGCTGGTCGGGGCTTTTACAACCGAGGCCGAGGCGTACCAGGCAGGCGTCGAGCGGTTCGGTGATGAGCCATTCCTGATCAAACATGTAGTCGCCAACGATGAGGTCGAGCACATCCCGGCATTGAGCCTGGGTCTGCTCCATGCCCGTCCATAACCGGTTCTTCCTCGCACCAGGAAACAAGATCAGCCCGCAGGTCCTCGCTCGGTCTGGGCCGATTCTGCAAGTGGAAGTCTCGGTCCCCACGCCTCTCAGCAAGTTTCTCGCCTCGAAAGAGAAACCCATACCTCAACCGGTGACGGGATGGGCCCTGATTGACACCGGTGCTACGCGAAGCTGCGCCGACGTCCAGGCACTTGCCAAGCTGGGAGTCTCCCCCATCGGACTCGTGGAGACCGGAACGGCAGGAGGGACAGTTCCGCAGCACCTGTACCCTGCCAGGCTTCGTTTTCCCGGCGAAAAGTTAGAGGTTGAGTTCAGTTCACTCATTGGTGCTAACCTCAGTGGGCAGAAGATCGGCGATCTGGATCTGATCGTTCTTGTTGGCCGTGACGTCCTCTCG
>JAVERH010000111.1:0-7409 GCA_034007245.1 Coriobacteriia bacterium
TTCTTCCGGTGACGCTCGGCTGGTTCCTACAACTGAGCCTTGGTTCCCTGATCGCATAGGCGGAAGGTGCGGATCCCCGCAGATTCGGTTCTGAGGATGATGCGTGTCAGCAAAAACCGGGGGGGGTGTTTGTATGGAGATCTCCATGAAGAAGGCGGGCGTTCTTGTCGGCATCGTTTTCGCGCTCGGAGTCTATGGGGTTCTTGCCGCCATGACAGGGGCACAGTCAGTGGGGCTTACGGCTTCGTTTGCCGCACCGAACGTGGCGGGCATTTTGGGTTGCAGCCTTGGCTTTGCAGCCGCGGTCGTTGTTCTGGTGATGTCTCTGGGCTACTGGGTGAGCGCCGGCGTGATCGCGGCATCGCTCGGCGTGGGTGCTGCACTTGCGGGGCTCATCGCCTCGATCGCCGGAGCCATCGCCTACAAGTACAAGAGGAATGGGAAGGCGGCGACTGTCGCCTGGTAGGACTCGGGCAGACGGACTGATGGGTTTAGCTTAACCGCTCTTTCGACGACTGAAGTGATACATATGCCATCGCTGACACGCATCATCCTCAGAATCGAGTCGCTGGTGCTCCGTCGGAGCGTGGTCGCATGGTTTCATGGCGGCGACCTCCGATCGCCCACCGCTGCTCCGCGGGCAGTGGTGGGTTCTCTTGTGATCACAGGATGGATCGCTTCTCGATTCGTGTTCTTTGCGATGGCGGGGCTCTTCGTTCGGGCAGCCGGACTGTCGACAGCGAGTCAGGCCGGCTTCCTCTTGCTGGCGGCGTTCCTCGTGGCCATGCAGGCAGTTGCCGCTGACATCCTGCTGGTGGCGGACCATGTCTTCGGTTCGATGCGAGCAGATTTCGACTACCTCATGGTGCCGGGGATCGAATCCTCGGCTCTGATGGCCAGGCTCGGGCTCCATCTGGTACGGGATGCCTGCTTCACGGCGACGACCATAGTCCTTCTCGGCATTTCCTGGGTGATGGTCTTGGGCCTCGGCGTTGGGCCGACACTTGCGATCGGTATCCTTGGATCGGCTGCTCTGCTGGTCTCTGTCTCCGCGCGCGCCATTCTCATATGCACGCTCGGGCGCGTGCTCGCGCGTCCGGCGAGCGGAAGACCGGCCGCCTGGCTTCTGCGATGGCGGATGATCCGGACGGTGCTACTGGGTATCCTATTGGCGCTCATATCGGCTGCGGCGACCGGTGCGGTCCTCTATCTGGCTGACGCGATGAAGGTGTCAGGATGGTCCGCTGCAGCCGAGTCGATGAGTCGGATGCTGCTGCGCGACTGGCCGTCGGTGTCATCTGTCCTCGAGATCGTCTTCGAGCCTTTGACGGTGGCGATCATCGCCATCGCTTCTATGGCGGTCGTTGTAGTTGCAGCCCGGGTGGTCAGGGGGTTGATCCGCGGGGAGATACGACGCCGATACCGTGGGGAGACCGGGACGATCGGGCGCGTCCGGGTCTGGCCGGTCGCGCGGGCGATACGGGCCGCCCTTGCGCACACCCGGTGGGCCTCGTCGGCCATTCCGATACTGCAGAAGGACATCGCTTTGTGTCTTCGCGAGCCCGCACGATTCCTGAGAGCCGTGTTCGTGGCGACGTCTGTACACGGGGTGATCGTCGGCATCGGCTGGGTGGTTCTCCAGAGCTCCCCGGTCGATCTCGTCCCGTTCAACTTCGTGATCATCGCCGGCTGCATCTCGGCAGCGGCGATGGCGCAGTCGCTCCTCCCGGTGTTCGCCGTTGGCGCCGAGGGGCGAAACATCGACCTGATCCGTGGGGCGCTCGTCTCGCCAGCGCACATCATCTCCGCCAAGTTGCTTGGCATGGGGCTGGTGGTCGGTGGTGTGAGCGGTGCCCTGGCCGTGGTGGCCGAGATCGCTCTGGGCGCCGGATGGGCCGAGGTGGTCCTCGCCACTCTCGGATCGGTTGTAGCAGCCGCGTTGATTGCGCTTCCCCCGGTCATCGCAACTGCCGTGTTTCCGCTATTCGAGTGGCGTCAGCCCATCGAAGTGACCCGGTCCATCGGAGCCAACCTGCTGGCACAGATACTTCAGCAACCCGTCTATATGGCGGTGCTCGTCGTTCCTACTGTCCCCGTGGTCGAGCAAGTCCTGGTAGGTTCGGCAGCCAAAGGGATCGCGTGGCTTCAGTTGTTCGGGATTCTCGGTGTTGTCGGAGTGATCGTAGTCGGGGCGGGGCTGGCGTTTGGCACGGAGCGGCTTACCAGCCATCTGGATCACGTATGAGCCTGAAGATCCCGACCCGTCGGCAACAACGGGCAATCGACGTATCGCTCGGACTTTGGCGACGCACTCGTTGGGCGATCGGGGTCGCGCTCGCTGTCCATGTGGTGGGCCTGATCTGTGGGATAGCAGTGGGTGTTGGATATGGTTCCGGGGCCGTGTTTGATGCGAGCGCACAGAGTAGAAGTGCCTGGGAGTTCTTCACGCATAATCTTGCCGCTGCGCTGCCCTCGTATCTGGGGTTCGTGACGCTGGGGTTGTCCGCTTTTGGATCCCTCCTGGTCCAGTCGTTTCTGATCGGATCGAGTGTCGGCGCGGCCACTCATACACTCCCGCTGGGTCGGATCGTGTTGAGCCTGGCTCCGCATGGACTCATCGAGATGCCCGGAGTGGTGCTGGCCGGTGGAGCAGGGTTGCTTGCTCCTTCGTGGGTCGTTCGGCACTTTCGAGGTGGCGCACTTCTGACGTTTTCCGATCTGTGTGACTTGCTGATGCTCTTCGTCGTCTCGGTGGTGCTCACCGGGATCGCAGCGATGCTCGAGGCGAACGTGACCGCTGCTCTAATCGCTCGGTGATGGCTTCGTTGATGTTCGAGGTGTTCTAAGGGAGAGGTGCTGCGGGTGGATGGTGGGACGTACTCGATTCAGTTGCTGGGAGTAGGCAAGCGATACGGTGATGTGGTCGCGGTCCAGGATCTGAGCCTGGAGATACGAGCCGGCGGGATATTCGGCCTTCTCGGTGCGAACGGAGCGGGCAAGACCACAACGATTCGGATGATGTCTGGCCTGCTGAAGCCGAGCGAGGGCAGTGTGATCGTGGGTGGTCATGACATGGCGCGGGAACCAAAGGCTGCGAAGGCCTTGTGTGCATACGTTCCAGACCAGGCATTCTTGTATGAGCATCTTACCGCACAGGAGATGCTTGAGTTCGTCGCGGACATACGCGGTGTCGAGGAGCCCCGGAAGAGTCGGAACATCGCCAGGTATCTTGAGTATTTTGAACTCGCGGATCGCCGTGACCATCTCATCGAGGACTTCTCGCACGGAATGCGACAGAAGCTCGCCCTTTGTTCAGCGTTCGTCTATGAGCCGTCCATCGTGTATCTGGACGAGCCGACCAACGGACTCGACCCGCGATCGGTCAGGCGTCTCAAGTGCTTGCTCGTCGCGCACTGCGAGGCGGGGGGCACGGTGCTTCTTTCCACACACATACTCGAGATCGCTGAGACTCTGTGTGAGACTGTCGCGATTCTGCGCAGAGGACGTCTGGTGGCGTGCGGATCCGTCGCTGATCTGAAGGCCCAGACGCATGAGCGCTCTCTCGAAGACGTGTTCATGGGGTTGACGGAGGAGGGCGTCGCCGAGGGTCGATGCACCGATGAGCCAACGATCATGGACGCCAGCGCCTGAGGAGCTGTGCGTTGGCGGCTACGATGACGGTGCTTGCGCTCATCAGCACGGCGCCCGCGGCAGGCGAGAGCGTGAAGCCCGCCCGGGCGAGCACGCCGGCTGCGAGCGGGATGGCGAGGATGTTGTAACCGGCCGCCCACCAGAGGTTCTGCACCATCTTCCGGTACGTCGCACGCGAGAGCGATATGACCGAGGCCACATCCCGTGGGTCGGAGCGCACGAGCACGATATCGCCCGCCTCGATCGCCACCTCCGTACCTGCGCCGATCGCGATGCCCACGTCGGCGGTCGCGAGTGCGGCAGCGTCGTTCACGCCGTCGCCCACCATCGCCACGCGTCGGCCCTCGGCTTGCAGCTCCTCGATCGTCCGCGCTTTGTCGGGAGGCAGCACTTCGGCGAGTACGCGCTCGATGCCCAGATCGGCTGCCACAGCGTCGGCCACCTGCCGCGCGTCGCCGGTGAGGATCGCGCTTTCGATCCCTGCGGCACGGAGCCGCTCGATCGCTTCGGCGGACTCCGGTCGGACCGCATCGCCCACCGCGAAGATCGCGCTCACTGCACCATCGAGCACCAGGTGCACGACCGTGAGTCCGGACGCTCGTGCCGATGCAGCGGCGGTCTCAAGTTCGGCGGGCAGTGTCAGGTCGAGCGACTCGAGCAGCGCCGGCCCACCCACGGACACGTCGCGGCCATCGATCTGCGCCCGTACGCCCAGTCCGGGAAGTGATTCGAAGCCCCGGGCGACAGAATGTGAGCCACCCGTCTCTGACGCCGCCGTCATGAGCGCCCGTGCGATAGGATGCTCCGAGTCGGCCTCGGCAGCCGCTGCAAGGGCGGTCGCCCTGGCGGACTCGAGCCCCGCGATCGTCGCCGTGTGCACCACGCGGTGCTCGGCGAGGGTGAGCGTGCCGGTCTTGTCGAACACGACGAGGTCCACGAGCCGGGCGTGCTCAAGGCCGCGCCGATCACGTATGAGCAGGCCGTTGCGTGCGCCGAGCGCCGTCGAGATCGCCACGACGAGTGGGATCGCGAGACCGAGCGCGTGCGGGCACGCGATCACGAGCACCGTCACCACTCGCTCGATGATGTACGACCACTCGGCACCGGTGATCCACCAGGCGATCGCCGTCAGGATGGCAGAGCCGATCGCCACGAAAGTGAGCCACCTGGCCGCGCGGTCGGCGAGGTCTTGCGTGCGCGAGCGCGACGCCTGTGCTCCGGCCACGAGCCGCATGATGCCGGCGAGTGCGGTGTCATCTCCCGTGCGCGACACACGCAGTCGCAGCGATCCGCTTTCGTTCACCGTCCCCGCGATCACCGTATCGCCGGGAGCCTTTTCCACGAGGCGCGACTCGCCGGTGATCATCGACTCGTCCACTGAGCTCTCGCCCCGGGTCACTTCACCATCGGCCGGCACCCGTGCGCCCGGTCGCACCAACACGACGTCGCCCACGACAAGCGCGGAGACCTCCACATGTTTGCTCGTACCGTCGGGCGCAAGCTGCTCGGCTTTGTCAGGCAGCAGGCGGGCAAGCTCGGCAAGTGCGCCGCTCGCTTGCGACACCGAGCGCATCTCGATCCAGTGGCCCAGCAGCATGATCGTCACGAGTGTGGCGAGCTCCCACCACAGGTCCATCCCTGGCACACCGAGCGTCACCGCGAGGCTGAAGCCGAAGGCGACCGTGATGGCCAACGAGATCAGCGTCATCATTCCCGGCAGCCGGTCGGCAAGCTCATTGCGGGCACCTTTTAGGAACGGTCGTCCACCGTAGAAGAAGACGATCGTGCCAAAGACCGCCGGGATGTACATCGATCCCGGGAAGGCCGGTGCCTCATAGCCGAGCAGTTCCTGGACCGCTTCTGACCACACGATCGCGGGGACGGAGAGCGCGAAGGACAACCAGAAGCGGTCGCGGAACATCGCGACGCTATGCCCCTCATGTCGGTCGTGAGCAGTATGCGCATCGTGTGCGGTGTGCTCATCGTGTGTGTCCATCGGCCAGGCTCCTCGGGGTATCTCTGCGGCTCTTGCCGGGTACGTCCCCGTCCTTGGCTTCGGATACACAGTGCGTGACCGTTTGGCCCCATGAACGAACTATCAATTCTTCACAGATTGACAACCCGCATCACTCGCTACGACTATAGGTGTACCACGCACAGTGGGGCACCATGCATGCTGTTTGCGGCACCGGCGCCGCAACCTCTCGGTACGACGCGGGATGGGCGGGACTATCGGGATGGACGGCCATCGAGCTGTCCGGGAAGGGGTCCGATCCAAGATGAAGAACCTGTACCGTATTTCGCTCTTGATGCTGGTTGTCGCCATGCTCGCGACGATCACCGTGTTCTCTACTGGCTGTGCCAAAGAGGAGCCTGTAGCCGAGGAGCCTGTCGAGGAGCCTGTAGCTGAAGAGCCCGTCGAGGAGCCCGTAGTCGATATCGTGGCTGGCGAAGCAGTAGTCAATGGCACCTGTAGCTCCTGCCATGACGTCACGCGCACCTATCTCTATATGCTGAACGAAGGGACCGACTGGGACGAGCTGGTCTCCACCATGGAGGATGCGCACGGCGCAGTTCTCACTGAGCAGGAGAAGACGGCTGTCGTCGCATTCCTTGAGTCCCGCGAGCCCACTGAGGCGGAGACGCTCATCCAGGGCAAGTGCACGACTTGCCACGACATGTCTCAGCTTTATGTGGAAGCGTACGGTCCCAGCTGGGAGACCATCCTCGACACGATGGTGACGGAGCATGGAGCCGAGCTCACCGAGGCCGAGCAGCAGGCTGTACTCGACTACCTTGAGAATCGGTAGAAACTCCGAGTGCACGCATAAGAACATCTACAGTTTGGGAGCTGTGAAGGTGACAAGACACGGTCGGCGCATTTGCGCCCTGCTCGCCAGGCAGACTCGACCGCTCGCGGATGTGCGCCCCCCCTTACCGTTTCCGCGGACTGTCTCAACGGCTGATCGGTTCCCAGTTTTGACCCAGCGGGGCCCGCTCCGAGTGATCGGTGCGGGCCCCGTCCTCATTGTGAATCCCCGGCGTTTACTTCCTGGTGCGTTGATACTCGTTCTTGATGTACGAGTGTAGATTCTCACGTGGGGTGAAGACCATCGCACGGCCCTTCTTGTTCATCACGAGAAAGCCCTTGTCCTCGAGCTCGAGCAAGTCGGCTCGTGCCGTCGCGTAGACGACGTTGTGTGTGGTCTTGTGGTACGCGATACGGAACTCGGCATCGGGTGTCTTGAGAGCTCTGCCGAGGATGGACCGCTGGCGGTGGTTGATCTCGGGATCCTCCTGCAGGAGAGTCCGTAAGTTCTCATCTTCTCGCTCGAGTGCTTCGAGTTTCCAGTTGAGATCGAGGAGTGCCACCAGCGCCAGCTGGACCGAGAGTGTCGCGTGGTCGGTGAGGTCTGAGCCCTGGATCCTCCGGTCCTTCGCGTAGTCCCTGGGCTCGAAAGACACGAGACTCGTGCCGAGCTTGCCGTCCTCCCAGTCGAGCTTGACCTGCGAGATCGGCAGAAGTCCCAATACCGGAATGCCTGCCTTCTGTGCGTACAACCGGAAGACGAGGCGGCCTACCTGGCTGTTGGCGTCCGGGAGCGGCCGGTAGAAGCGGAAGAGTTCGGGGAGGAGTAGTCCGCGGTAGACAGGATGGTCGTGGGTGTCTCCCGTCAGGTGGTTCGCGTAGTCGCAGATGTGCTTCAGCTGCTGGTCGGCGTGCTCGGCCACCACCGCATCGTCGTAGTCGAAAGCCA
>JAVERH010000101.1:0-8062 GCA_034007245.1 Coriobacteriia bacterium
GTGGATGTCCCCTGAGGGGTACGGGAACATCTCGAGGATGTACTTCTTGGGCTTATCGGCCTCTTCAGTGACCGAATAGAGCCTCTCGGCGTCCCAGACGGACTGCCACTTCTCCTCGATCGCGTGTGGTTCGTACTGTCTGCTGCTCACGTGCATCCTCCGACTCAGGTCTGTGCGGTATCCGCCTATGATAGCCGAGTGAGTGCGGTGCGAGAAACGTATGGAGAGCCCGGACGATGTCCGGGCTCTCCTGTCACTTCTTTGGTGGAGCCAAGGGGGATCGAACCCCTGACCTCCTGGCTGCCAGCCAGGCGCTCTCCCAGCTGAGCTATGGCCCCACATCTGGGTCGCCCTAAGAGGCGCGAGCGCCAGTATATCATCCTCGTCGTACGGGTCAATCGCCCGTCGGCTACCTTCTTACGCCGACGCCTTCGCACACGGCGAAGTACCCGCGGGAACGTCTCGCTCCCACTCCTTATCGATGTAGCAGAGCATCTTCGGCAAGAAGTCATCCATGATAAGCGGCATCATGTTGGGCAGCAGCGCATCCATCGTCTCAGACAGCAGGTCGGGCATGAGATCCTCCATGTCCTGCGGCAACGGGCCTACGCGACGCGAAACCTCGGCAAGCATCGCTGGCATGACCTTCGGCATCATCGACGGCATCATCTTGGGCATCATCGACGGCATCATCTTACCCATGACCGCCAGACCACCCGGGATAGCACGAGCGACGCGCATCATCGGAAGCATCGCAGGCGGCATCGCCTTCATCATCTCAGGCAGGAGCGCCACCATGATGCTGGTGATCGATTCGGGCTTCATGAGCCAGATGAACTTCTCGAAGTGACCCCACATCTCCATCGCGTACGGCGTGGGGTCCGCGTGTGCGATACCCAGACCGTCCATCGCGAGGTGCGCGAGGTCGA
The DNA here is from genome assembly GCA_034007245.1 of Coriobacteriia bacterium. Lineage (GTDB taxonomy): Bacteria > Actinomycetota > Coriobacteriia > Anaerosomatales > Anaerosomataceae > Anaerosoma. The sequence goes on from JAVERH010000101.1 coordinate 930, forward strand.
GAACCTCCATCGGGATATCCTTCTTCTCGATCGAGTCACGGAACTGCACCTGACAGCACGGGCAGAGCGCCACCATCGCGTCGGCACCCACGTCGACCGCCTCATCGAGGCGCATCTTTCCGAGCTCGGGAGCCACCGGTGTGTCGCCGATCAACGTGAGTACCGAGCCGCAGCACAGGCCGTCCTCGCAGTTGTGCTCCATCTCGACGAAGTTCACGCCGGGGATCGCTTTGATCATCTCGCGCGGTGCCTCGTAGTTGCCCTGGGCGCGGCCCATGTGGCACGAGTCGTGGAACGTGAGCGTCTTGTTCACTTCGTGGGTGAACTCAAACGCGCCCTCGGCGATGGATTCGGCCACGATCTCCGAGTAGTGCTTCACCTCGAACTCGTACTCCTCGCCACGCTCGGCGGCTAGGTTGGCGTAGAGCTCTTTCCACACCAGCCCGCACGCGGGGCAGGAGGTCACGATCGTCTTGGCGCCGCGCTTCCGGGCTTCAGCGACATTGTGCTCGTAGATCTCCTCGAAGATGTCCCAGCGACCGGCGACTTTCATCGGGATACCACAGCATGCTTCGTCGGTGCCCATATAGTTGAACTTCACACCCGCGGCATCCAACAGCTCCACGGAGGACTGCGCCACGTCCTCGTTCACGTAGCTCGCGGTGCAGCCTGCAAAGTACAGGATGTCCGAGGTAGGATCGAGCTTCTCGGCGATGTGCTCGGGCATCCAGTCGGCACGCTTCTCGCGCTTCCCGGCCCAGATGTTCAACTCTCCACGGAGCGCGGCACCCATCATCTCGAAGGGCGGGAAGGTCATGCGACCTTCTTCCTGGATCAGCTCGCCGCGCATCGCCATCCAGGAGTGCTCCACCGGTAGCTGCAACTGGCAACGCGTGTTGCAGACCTCGCACGTGGTACAGACGAGGAAGGTGTCGATCATCTTCTGGTCGAACTTCTCGCGACCTTCGAGCACCTCCTTGATGTATGCGTACTTGCCGCGCGGAGAGTGGCTCATCCAGCCGCGAACACTGTACTCCTCACACGTCGGCACACAGTAGCCGCACTGTGCGCACGCATAGCTGTAGAACGCGACATCGCCCGGGATGCCGTTCTTCATCTCGAGAGACTCGACCTTCTTCGGGGGCGTGGCAAGGTTCGCGATCGGCCGGACGACCGGCTCGAGCGCGAGTGCGAACTTCATGAACCCGTTGAGCAAGCTCGAGCCCACCACCTTCTTGGGGTTGAGCAGATCACCGGGGTCGTTGGTACGCTTGAACGCCTGTAGCGCTGCAAGCTTAGCCTCGCCGAGGACCGACTTACCCTCCTGGCGGAAGTACAAGCCCGTGCTGTACGCACCACCGCGGTGCTGGTTCGCGATCTTGATGACGACGAGTGAGAGCGCAAACGCGATATTGAACGCGAGCGAGCGCTCATCGTGCGGGATGAAGCCGAGTAGGACGACCTTGTCGCCCTTGCCGAGCATTCCCTCCAGGATGAACGGCTGCTTCACACGGGAGTCGATCGCAGAGAGGACCTCGCCGAGCTGATCCAGTGGCACGACCACTTCGGTCGGGACGATGGACGGCCCGACTCGCTTCAGGCGCATCGGCGCGAACCGCTGCTCCCACTCGTGCTCGGCCGCTTCAGCATCGAGCTCGGTGCCGCCTGCATCCGCAAGGATGGCCTTGAGCGGCGCATCGATGATCGCGTGACGTGCGGCCGGGTACGCGATCACCGCGAGGAAGGCCTCCGGCAGCTCCGGCTCGTAATGCTCGTGCGCCAGCTCGTACGGGTGGCCGTGACGATGTGGAAGGGTCTTCTTGAGCCTGATCGACTCGGGGTTGAGAAAGGTGAGTGACCAGATCGGCAGTCTCTGTGCGGAGAATGCGGAGAGTGCCTTCTGAAGAGCCTCGATCGTGGGAAGCGCGAGGAGACGGTGTACTTCATCCTCGAGAGGACGGATGCCGAACTCCATCTCCGTGATGATGCCAGTGATACCTTCGGCATCGGCGACAAGCCGTTCGAGCTCGTCGCCCGTGTACTCCCTCACGGAGCCATCGAGATGAACGACCCGTGCCGAGTACACGCTCTCCTTGAAGAAGCCGTGCTCGTAGCTACCGAACCCCGCACCGCCCTGGGCGAACCAGCCGGCGACGGTCGAGGAAGGAAGCGACGATGGATAAAGGCGTAGGTCGAGGTCCTTGTGGTTGAGTTGCTTCTGGAGCGGTTCCCACAGCGTTCCACCGAAGACACGCACGGTCATCGCTTCAGTATCCACCGAGATGAGCCCGGCCATGGCCGACATGTCCGCAACGATCGCACCCTCAACCGGCAGCACGCCACCGTAACCGGAGGTCGACATACCGCGCGGCACAACGGCGATGCGTTCGACCCGAGCGACTCGCATGAGCGAAACGACCTCGTCCTCACTCACGGGGCGAACGACCGCGCCGGCGATACCGGTTGGAACCAGCGGCTTGATGAGGCGCGGCATCGCACCGATGTCCGATGAATAGAGCTTGCGCTCCACGCGATCGGTACGCATTCGGTCGCCGAAGATCTCCCTGAGCTGTGACTCGACTTGCTCGCTAACCGCACCCATGCGCCAGTCCTTCCGTGTCGGAGTCCGTACCTACCCCCGGCACAGCACAACAAGACCGAGATACCTATGGGGGTATGTGAGAACGATACCCCTGCCCGTATCCGGCGTCAATAAGAAGTCCAGGCGTCCTTTATCGCTCCCCTGGCGGCGCCCCTGCTCCGCGGATCGACCCGATCACCTCGGCCACGATCATCCCTGCGAAGATAAGCGCACTTCCGACCACACCGCTCAGCCCGAGACGCTCACCGGCAAACCACCCGAATATGCCGCCGAACACCGGCTCCATGATCAAGATGAGTGCGGTCTTGGTGGGCGAAAGGATACGCTGCGCGTATGTCTGCACCGCGAAGGCGACCGCAGAGGCGAAAACACCGGTGAGCACGAGCGCAAACCACACGCCTCCGTCCCCGGGAAGCCCGCGGGGCTCACTCACCAACGAGATGAACCCGGACACCACACCAACGGTCGCGAGTTGCACGAGCGTGAGCGGGGCCACGTCATGCCGGGTCCCCAGACCACCGAGCACGATGAAGTGTCCGCTCAGTGCGAACGCGCAGATGAGGACACGCGTGTCGCCGATGGTCCACGCATCTACGCTACCGCCTGCAAGGAACCAGAGTCCCGTCACCGCGAGCAGTACGCCGACCACAGTGGTGAGGTGAGGTATCCGCCGCAGTACGAGCGCCTGAAGCGCAGGTGTGATCACTACGAACATCCCGGTGATGAACGCAGCCCTGGATACCGTCGTGTCCTGCAGCCCCCAGGTCTGAAACACATAGCCCGCCGTCAGGAACAGTCCTGCAAGCACACCCACGCCAAGCGTATCACGACGCATGAGCCGCACCGATGACGGCACGACCACGATGAACGCAAGCACAGCGATCGCGAAGCGCAGCGTGAGGAACGCGTACATCGGGTAACGGGAGACCGCATCCTTCACGGTCACGAACGTACCGCCCCACACCACCGCAACTCCTACGAGCGCAAGCTGCACACCGTAGGTGCGAAGCGCCCGCTTCACCGTGCCTCTGTCGACGGCTCCGACTCAGGCAGATCAAGACGCGGCGCGTCCGACCACAGCTTCTCGAGACGGTAGAACTCCCGCTCCTCGGGCTGGAACACGTGGACCACCACATCAGCGAAGTCGAGCAGGACCCATTTGTGCTCACTCAGGCCCTCACGACCGATGGGCTTCACGCCTCCCTGCTCGCGCAGGACATCCTCGATCTCATCGGCGATCGCGGCGACCTGGCGGTCGCTGCTACCGGTCACGATCACAAAGTACGACGTGATCACGATGGTGTCGGCGACATCGAACACCACCGGGTCGATCGCCTTCTTCGATGCGGCCGCTGAGGCCGCCAACAGCGCTAGCTCGCGGGGTTCCAGTGTCCTGCTCCTTTCGGTCCTATTACTGGGTCTCTGTCGGCGGAACGTAGTCCCTGCCGATGATGACGATCACGTCGGCGACGTCTTGCTCCGACGGTTTGTCGACGACCTCACCTGTGCCAAGCGCACTCTTCACTTGCTCGCCCTGCTTCAAATCGCCATCCTGCACGACGATCATAGTCGTATCGTAGTCGAAGCGGTCAGCGTTCTTGGTGTCCACGACCCGCATGCCTGCTGCAATCATCTGCTGAGCTGCCTCACCCGCGATACCCGGTGTCCCTGCCCCGTTGTAGATGATCACGCGCACCGAGGAGTCGTCCGCACCGAGACGTACGTCCCACCACTGCAAGAGCAGATCAGCGATCTGGTCGCGCTGCGGCTCGAAGAACGTCTCGCCGCCAAGGTCGATCGGTTTGACGGGCAGCGGCACAAGCGCTGTACGCTCGCCCTCCACTGTCGCGATGAACTCGCCGATACGTATGCGGTCCTCCTCCGTGAGTTTCGTGTCGGTGATGTTGTCCATCACATCACGGAGGCTCTGGTTGGTCATCGCATCTTGATAAACAGTGCTATCCACCACGACGTAGTGCTCGAAGGGTACGCTCAGGTAGTTGGATATCGCGGCAAGCGAGACACCCGGCCCCCCGGTGATACTGTCCCCGACACGCTCGAAGCCCTGTCCCGGAACCTCCATGAACGCACCGCTCGGCACGGCGATACCGAGTATCTGTCGGTCTCCCTCATCCAGTCGCACGGCGAGGAAGTCGGCACTGCCGCTGCCATCCGTGCCGATGATCAGCAGATTCTCCTTCGCCTTCTCCGCCCGGGCCTCGGGAGTAGCCTGCTCGACCGCATCGCGCTTCGCCATCCACCGAGCCCCGGCGTTCACACCGACCGCAAGCACAAAGAGCACGAGGGCGAGAGCGACGACGCTACCAAGAACGATACCGAGGATCTGAAAGCCTGCAAGCAACCCGTTGCGGGTCGTTCGCACGCCGTCACGGACGCTATCGCGAACACGCTGCGACTTCGCATCGCGCCGGACCTTGCGGCCAAGCTTGGACGAACGCTTCGACGCACGCCAACCTTCGCCCTGCGGCGCGATCGCGGGCCTCTCGGGCGTCTCTACGTGACTTCGTCGGCGCGGATAGTCCGTTGCGCTTGGCGGAGGCGATGCCTGTGGCTTCAATCGCTTGCGCTTACTCACGAGCGCTCACTCGCTACGATCCGGTTCCAGACCTCTAGCGTGGCGGGATGTATAGGACGCCTACGCTTGATGATATGCCTCAGGGACGCGGCATATGCCTCGGCGAAGAGTTCCTCAAGCGAACACTCGCTTACCTGCTCCCGGAGACGCTCCACGCCCTTGTAGTCGCGCTCGGGCTCGATGACATCGGCGACGTATACGACCATAGCCAGCGCAGACATAGGGACGCTCCCGTACGTGTGCGCACCCACCGCATCGAGCACCCCGACACTCAGATCGGGGAACACCGCAGCCAGTTCACGCTCGGCTACCGGGCCGTGAAGCAGGTACGGAACGGCCTTATCGGCCGACGTGACCTCGATACCGAGCGCAGTGGCACGCGCGATCAGCTCGTCACCCGGAAGCTCACGATGCCAGTCGTGTAGAAGCCCTGCCAGACGTGCCTCGTCGACGTCCAGACCGTATCGCTCCGCGAGCCTGGCCGCAGTCTCAGCCACCCGCTCGCTATGAGCGCGTGCGCGCGGGCTCAGGCGCGAAGACACTGCATCGTGCGCGATGTCATACGCCGCTGACACGTCAGGACTCCTCGCCGTAGAGATTGTTCTTGGCGGCGTACGATGCGACCGCCTCGGGCAGCAGGTAGCGCACGGGGCGACGACGCGCCACGCGCGCACGGATATCGGTGGAGGAGATGGAAAGCGCCGGGACCTCCATCGCCTGTACGACGAGTCCCGAGTCCACCGCGCGCTCGAGGATCGGCGCCATGTCATAGCCGGGGCGCGTAGCCGCGATGAGCGTACAGAGGTCTGCCAGCCGGCCGGAGTCCTTCCAGGTAAGGATCTCAAGCACTGCATCGGCGCCGGTGATGAAGAAGAGGTCGGCACCCGAGCCGTGGATGCTCCGCAGCTCGGTCATGGTGTCGACCGTGTAGGTGATACCCGGACGATCGATCTCCAGACGGCTCACTTCGAAGTCAGGATTGCTCGCCGTCGCGATGACGGTCATCAGATAGCGGTCCTCCGACGGGCTTACGCGACGATCGATCTTACGAGCAGGCTCACCCGTCGGCATGAAGATCACCCGATCCAGATTGAACTGGACGAGTGCTTCTTCTGCAGCGACAAGGTGACCGTAGTGGATCGGGTCGAACGTGCCGCCCATGATGCCGAGTCGGAGTCGCTTCCTCACTCGCGTATCTGCCCGCTTCCCATCGCGATGTACTTCGTGGTGGTGAGTGCGGCGAGGCCCATCGGGCCGCGCGCGTGCAGCTTCTGCGTGGATATCCCGATCTCGGCGCCCAGCCCGAACTCGCCTCCGTCGGTGAACCGCGTGGATGCGTTCACGTACACAACGGCTGCATCGATCTCGTTCAGGAACCGCGTGGCCGCAGTGTAGTCCTCGGTCACGATCGCCTCACTGTGCTTCGTGCCGTACGTGTTGATGTGGGCGATCGCATCGTCGAGGCCGGACACGACCTTACACGCGATGCGCAGGTCGAGATACTCGGTCGCCCAGTCCTCCTCGGTGGCAGGCTGGACTCGCATGATCGCGCCGAGTGCGCGGGTCTTCTCGTCTGCATGAACGGTCACACCCGCGTCCTCGAGGTCCTTGAGGATCGGGGGCAGCACGCGCTCATAGATCGCTTCATCGATGAGGAGCGTCTCGGCAGCGTTGCATACACCGGGTCGCTGCGTCTTGGCATTCACGACGATTCGCCTGGCCATCCGTGCATCGGCACTCCCGTGCACGTAGACATGGCAGTTGCCGACACCCGTCTCGATGACGGGGACCCTGGCGTTCTCCACGACATTCTTGATGAGCCCTGCGCCTCCACGAGGGATGAGCACATCGATCATGCCGTGCATCCGCATCAGCTCGTTGGCGACCTCGCGGTCGGTGGAGGCCACGGACTGGATGCATCCCTCTGGAAGCCCG
>JAVERH010000102.1:0-8028 GCA_034007245.1 Coriobacteriia bacterium
TGTGGTTCTCGGAGCGCACGCTTCACGAGCGTGGCGGTGACGGCATGACCGCGATCGAGCGGGGCATCGGTCGTCTGCGTGAGGCCGGCTACCTTTACGATCTGGACGGCGCGTTGTGGTTCCGCTCGACTGATTTTGGCGACGACAAGGACCGCGTTCTCAAGAAGGCCGATGGCAGCTACACGTACTTTGCAGCTGATATCGCCTATCACGCCGACAAGTTCGACCGTGGCTTCGATCTCGTCATCGACATCTGGGGTGCCGATCATCACGGCTATGTGAAACGCATGGAAGCTGCTGTGGCGGCGCTCGGTCATCCAGGCAAGCTCGAGGTGATCATCGGGCAGCTCGTGAACCTCTTCAGTAACGGAGAGGTCGTCCGTATGAGCAAGCGTACCGGCGAGATGGTCACGTTCGAGGACCTGCTCGACGAAGTCGGAGTCGATGCAGCGCGCTACTTCTATCTGCGACGCTCGACCGACCAACCCGTGGACTTCGATATCGCGCTCGCCAAGGAGCGCTCCTCGGACAACCCCGTCTACTATGTGCAGTACGCGCACGCCCGCATCTGTAGCATCCTGCGCAAGGCATCCGGTGCCGAGTCTTCCGATGAGAGCGTGGACATCGCTGCAGTCGCAGCAGGTATCGTAGTGGATACCGATGCACTCGCGCTTCTCGGCTCTGAGCCCGGAACGCTCGAAGGGGAGGCCGAGCTGGGGTTGCTCCGCAAGCTCGCGGAGTTTCCCGAGGTGGTGGAGCTCGCAGCACGTCAGCGCGCGCCTCACAAGCTCGCTACGTATGCCGAGGATCTTGCGGCTGCGTTCCATCAGTTCTATACGCACTGTCACGTGGTCGTGGAGGATCCCCGGCTTCGGAGCGCGCGTCTTGCGCTTGCCGATGCATCGCGTATCGTGCTCGCGCGTTCGCTCGGTCTTCTCGGTGTGAGTGCCCCGCAGCGCATGTAACGACATTGTTGACACGCGTATCTGCTCGGACTACCATATGTTGTGTCGCGGTTCCCTAGACCACAATATCTAGGGCTAAGAGGGAAGCTGGTGCGTCGCTATGCGCGACTATTCCAGCGCTGTCCCCGCATCTGTGAGCGGAGAATCATCACCGGAGTGATGCCACTGGCGCGTAAGCGCTGGGAAGGCTCGGTGATGGTTGGGACCCGCAAGCCAGAAGACCTGCCTCGGCGCTGTTTGATGCAGTACGACGGGCGGGGTGTCCCGGCGAGCCGCTCACGGACACATCTGTCCTGGCTGCCGCGCCCCACGAACGGGAGGCAGCATAGTGCAGAGCGATGTCACACCCTCACTCGGCTTCGTGATCACTCGCGATGGCGCAGAGGTACCCTTCGATGCCACGCGGATCCGTTCGGCTATCGAGCGTGCAGGTGCAGCGACCGGCGAGCTCGGGGTCGACGATGCAGCAGGGCTCACCGATGAGATCGAGAAGGTGCTGAGGCATACTGCGGTGGACGGCAGGGTGGAGATCGAGCGCATCCAGGATGTGGTGGAGCAGACGCTTATCTCGGCCGATCGGTTCGTCACTGCACGCGCGTACATCGTCTATCGCGAGCAGCGTGCCCGGCTGCGGACCGACCGCACGACCGTTGTCGAGGTCGAGGCGTCGATCAACGAGTATCTCGAGCGGGCCGACTGGCGTGTCAACGCCAATGCCAACCAGGGGTACTCGCTCGGTGGGCTGATCCTCAATGTCTCGGGCAAGGTCATCGCCAACTACTGGCTCTCGCACGTCTACCCGCCCGAAGTGGGGGCTGCACATCGCAGCGGCGACATGCACATCCATGACCTCGATATGCTGTCCGGTTACTGCGCTGGATGGTCGCTCCGTACGCTGCTGACCGAAGGGCTGAACGGCGTACCGGGCAAGATCGAAGCCGCGCCACCCCGGCATCTGTCGAGTGCGATGGGGCAGATCGTGAACTTTCTCGGCACGCTGCAGAACGAATGGGCGGGAGCGCAGGCGTTCAGCTCCTTCGACACCTATCTGGCACCGTTCATCCGACTGGACGAACTGACCTATGACCAGGTCCATCAGTCCGTCCAGGAGCTCGTATATAACCTCAATGTGCCGTCACGCTGGGGCACGCAGACCCCGTTCACGAACCTGACGTTCGATTGGGTATGTCCGGACGACCTGAAGGGTGAGTACCCGGTCATCGGGGGTCACACCTGCGACTTCACCTATGGCGAGTTGCAGCGTGAGATGGACATGATCAATCGCGCGTACATCGAAGTGATGACCGAGGGCGATGCGAAGGGTCGTGTCTTCACGTTCCCGATCCCTACGTACAACATCACACACGAGTTCGACTGGGACTCTCCTAACGCCGAGTTGCTCTTCGAGATGACGGCGAAGTACGGACTGCCGTACTTCCAGAACTTCCTCAACTCGGATCTCACTCCCGCCATGGTGCGATCGATGTGCTGTCGACTCCAGCTTGACCTCACGGAGCTACTCAAGCGTGGCAACGGTCTGTTCGGCTCAGCCGAGCAGACGGGCTCACTCGGTGTGGTGACCATCAACTGTGCGCGACTCGGGTATCTGTATGCGGGAGATGAGGTCGCCATGCTGGAGGCGCTCGACATCTTGCTGGAGCACGCCCGCACGTCGCTCGAACTCAAGCGCAAGCTCATCCAGCGGTATATCGATGGCGGGCTCTTCCCGTACACGAAGCGCTACCTGGGTACACTCCGGAACCACTTCTCGACGGTAGGTGTGAACGGCATCAACGAGATGATCCGGAACTTCACACATGACGCTCACGACATCACGACTCCCGAGGGTCATGAGATGGCAGTCCGACTACTCGATCACGTGCGGAGTCGCATCACTGCGTTCCAGGAACAGACCGGTCATCTCTACAACCTGGAGGCGACACCTGCCGAGGGCACGACGTATCGTTTTGCCCGCGAGGATCGCAAGCGTTTTGGGGATGCCATCTTGCATGCGGGAACCACCGAGCAGCCGTACTACACGAACTCGAGCCAGCTGCCGGTCGGATTCACAGACGATCCATTCGAGGCTCTCACGCGGCAAGATGAGCTTCAGCGCATGTACACCGGCGGTACTGTCCTGCACCTGTATCTCGGTGAGCGCGTAAGCTCGGCGGAGGCGTGTAAGACCCTCGTGCGTCGCGCGCTCGGCGGCTTTCATCTGCCGTACATCACAATCTCTCCCACGTTCTCGATCTGTCCGGTACACGGCTATCTGTCGGGGGAACACCCGTTTTGCCCGGTGTGCGATGCGCAGGCCATTGCGCGTAAACAGTCAGCGGCGCTCAGCGCCCGACGAGAGGAGTCGGTATGACCAAGACGGTCTCTGTTCAGGCAGCGATGGACTCGCACGACGATGCGTTTGCAGTCGTGCTCGATGACGTGGAACGGCAGCCGTGCGAGATATGGACGCGGGTGATGGGGTACCACCGTCCGGTCTCGTCGTTCAATGTTGGGAAGCAGGGCGAGTATGCAGAGCGCACATGCTTCGTCGAACCTGCGATCGGTTGAGGGCGATGGATGGCTGCTCCGTTGCCGGACTGGTGCCGTTCTCAACGATCGACTTCCCGGACCGCTTGAGTGCGGTCGTCTTCATGCAGGGCTGTCCGTGGCACTGTCAGTACTGCCACAACCGGCATCTGCAAAAAGCAGGGGTCGGCGCACCGGGACTCCAGTGGAGTGATGTGTTGCGCGTGCTCGACGCGCGACGAGGCCTGCTTGATGCAGTGGTCTTCTCAGGTGGCGAGCCGACAGGGCAGTCCGGGCTCGCTACGGCGTGCGAGGACGTGCGGGAGCGTGGCTTCGAGGTCGGGCTGCATACCGGGGGCGCGTTCCCGGAGCGACTGGCGCAGGTACTGCCACTCGTGGACTGGGTCGCTTTGGACGTGAAAGCTCCGTTCGAGGAGTATCAGCGGACCACTGGTATCGCCGAATCCGGGGAGGCGGCATGCGAGAGTCTCGCACTCGTCGTCGGGTCGGGAGTGGCCTTCGAGGTCCGCACTACCGTGCATTCGGCGCTGCTGAGCGCCGAATCCCTCGATACGCTGGCAAGGGAGCTCCCGGGGTATGGCGTGCAGCGTTGGGTACTGCAGCCATTCCGGGCGCTTGGTGCAGGGGAGGAGATCGGGATCTCATCCTATACGGAGGAGGATCTGATGCATCTGACTGCAGCGTTCGACGGTGAACGTCACGTCCGTATCGGGTAGGGTTGGGACGTCCAAGCCTTAACGCACCTGCGTGCGGTCGTGTATCCTCACTCCTTACACGATGAAGTCGCTTTCTTTGGGAGGAGTACCACCATGGCCAGGTCCTCGACTCCGCGTCCGCCCGCCCAGGCGGACCGACGTACCGCACAGGATCTGCTGCCGGTGCTGCCGGTGACCGCCGAGGTCAAGGATGGTCATCTCTGGATCGGTGGGGTTGACATGGTGGAGCTCGCGCGCGAAGCGGGGACGGCGGTCTACGTCATGGACGAGACGACCATTCGTCACCAGCTCTCCGAGTACGTGAAGTGGACGCGCTACCACTGGAAGGACGTAGATGTCGTCTACGCCGGCAAGGCGTTCCTCTCACTTGCGATGGTGAAGATCGTAGAGGAGGAGGGCTGCTGTCTGCTCTGTGCATCTGGCGGCGAACTCGCCTACGCGATACGCGCCGGGTTTCCGATGGAGCGCGTTCAGATGCACGGCAACAACAAGACGCCTGTCGAGCTCACAGAGTGTCTGGATGCGGGCATCGGTCGCGTTGTGGTGGACAACTTCGAAGAGATGGAGCGCCTCTCGGCACTCGCAGTCGATCGAGGTGTGACGCAGAAGGTGCTCGTGCGGGTGACACCGGGTGTCGAGGCCGACACTCACGACTTCATCATGACCGGTGCCGAGGACTCGAAGTTCGGTTTCGGCCTCAACCAGGGACTCGCCATGCGGGCGATCAAGCGCGCTATCGAGCTGCCGGGCCTGGAGTTCGAGGGGCTACACATGCACATCGGCAGCCAGATCTTCGCGCTGCGTAGTTTTGCCAAGGCTATCGAGGTGATCGTCGCGTTCATGCGCGACATTCAGGCCGAGACCGGGAGCGCGGTCCGCATGCTCGACGTCGGCGGTGGCCTCGGGGTCGCCTACGGTGCGCCGGACGAGCCGTCCACCGTGAAGGACTTCGGTAAGGTCGTTGTGGACGGTATCAAGGAGGAGTGCGAGCGCTACGATATCGCGGTGCCGCGCATGGCCGTCGAGCCCGGTCGCTCCATCGTGGCGCGGGCAGGTGTGACGCTGTACACGGTCGGCTCCGTGAAGGAGATCCCCGGTATCCGGACCTATGTGGCTGTCGATGGCGGGATGTCGGACAACATCCGCACATCGCTCTACGATGCTCAGTACGAGGCGCTCATCGCCAACAAAGCCGACCACCCACGCGAGATGGTGGGAACGATCGCCGGCAAGCACTGTGAGAGCGGTGACATCGTGGTGCGCGATGCGTCGTTGCAGTACCCCGAGCCGGGTGATGTGATCTGCGTCGCGGCGACCGGTGCATACTGTCAGTCGATGAGTAGCAACTACAACAAGCAGGTCCGGCCCGGTGTCGTCTTCGTGTGCGATGGCCGGTGGCGATGGGCTGTCCGTCGCGAGACGTACGATGATCTTATGCGCGCTGACCTGGGGTGATCAGACGCTTGCCCCTCGGGTTTGCTATCTGGACGGCATGAATCCTGTGATCAGGGCCCCCGGCTCGCCGAGCACGACCGACCCGGCTGCTACGTCTGCGACTGCAGGTGTCGGGTAAAGGTATCCCGCTCAAGGCCAGGTGTGTGACGCGCGCTACGATGTAGGTGACGTCCCTACATGCACGACGGGGTGTAACGCATAGGTCGCACGACCCTCCGGCTCGGCTACAATGACCGCATACCCGATCGATGCGGAGGGCTCATGCGAACCATCAATATCGGCCTCGTAGGCCTTGGGACTGTCGGAAGTGGCGTCGTGGAGATACTTGCACGCCACGGGGATGAGTTCCGTACACGCGCCGGTGTCGACTTGGTGCTCAGAATGTGTGCCGACCGCTCGTTCGAGAGAGCCGAAGCGCTCGGCATAGAGCCCTCCCGGTTCACCGCGGAGATCGCCGAGGTCATCGATGACCCCGAGATCGACATAGTGGTCGAGCTCATCGGCGGCACCGGGGTGGCGCGAGAGGTCGTGTTAGGTGCGCTCAGGGCCGGCAAGACGGTCGTCACTGCCAACAAGGCGCTCATGGCTACCCACGGCCGCGAGGTGATGGACGAGGCGGCCGCTCGCGGTGTGGACGTTCTGTTCGAGGCCAGTGTCGGTGGCGGTATCCCGATCATCAACCCGCTCAAGCACAGCCTTGTGAGCAATGAGATCCAAGCGGTCTATGGGATCGTGAACGGCACCACAAACTTCATGCTCACCCGCATGGCGGAGGACGGTCTCGACTACGACACCGCTCTTGCCGAGGCGCAGACGCGTGGGTTCGCCGAGGCGGATCCGACTGCTGATGTCGACGGTCTTGATGCGGCCGCGAAGATCGCGATCCTCGCCTCGATCGCGTTCAACTCACGTGTCACGTTCGCCGATGTGCCCGCCGAGGGTATCTGTGACATCACTCCCGGCGACATCGCATACGCTCGCGAGATCGGCTATGCGATCAAACTCATGGCGATCGGCAAGCGGACCCCGTCCGGGATCGATGTGCGTGTTGGGCCGACGATGATCCGGGCGAGTCATCCACTTGCAAAGGTCAATGGCGTCTATAACGCCATCTACGTCGTGGGTGATGCCGTGGGCGAGACGATGTTCTTCGGCGAGGGCGCCGGGTCTCTTCCCGCTGCCTCCGCCGTGGTGGGAGACATCATCGAGGGGGCACGACATATAGAGGGTGACTGCCGCGGGCTCGTTGGGTGTACCTGCACCGAAAGCCTGCCGATCACCGATATCGCTGACCTTGAGAGCTCGTACTACGTGCGACTGGACGCTGCCGATGAGCCTGGCGTGCTCGCATCGATCGCCACCGTGTTCGCAGATCACGCCGTCTCGCTTGCGTCGGTCATCCAGCGCCAGGCGAGCGATCAGGGAGCCGAGATCGTGTGGATCACGCATCGGGCGGCGGAGCGTGATATGCGTGCGGCACTCGAGCGGATCGGTGAGCTTGATGCCGTGCGTGGCATCGGCGCGCTTCTGCGAGTGGAGGAGTTGTAGCGCGTGAGCATCCGGGTGATCGTCCCTGCGTCGTCTGCGAACCTTGGTCCCGGTTTCGATACGTTCGGGCTTGCACTCGGCATCCATAACGAGTGCGAGGGTACCCTCGCCAGTCAGTGGCATATCGAAGTCGACGGCGAGGGTGCCGGTCGCTTGAGCGGCGGTGAGGACAACGCTGTGCTCCGCGCGATGGCGCGGGTCTTTCTGGAGGCCGGTGAGCCGGGTCTGAAGGCTGAGGTCACCTGCCACAACAGGATCCCACTGGGGCGTGGTCTTGGCTCTTCGTCGGCCGCAGTCGTCGGTGGGCTTATGCTGGCTAACGAGTTGCTCGGTTCGCGATTCGACCACCAGCGGCTTCTGGAGATCGCCACTGCCATCGAGGGACATCCCGATAACGCCGGGGCGGCTCTTTGCGGTGGTTTCGTCATCGTGGTGTCGGGTAAGGCCAGCGTACAGTGCACGCACATCGACCCTGCCGGCGGTCTTGCGGCGGTCGTGGTGGTGGGGGAGGCCGAGCTGCCTACCGGCCTTGCGCGACGGGCACTTCCGGACATCGTCCCGCATGCCGATGCCGCTGCCAACGCCGCCGCCGCTGCGTTACTCGCATACGGTATCGCTTCAGGGTCGGCCACACACAGGGCTGCAGGCATGCACGATTCGATCCATGAGCGTTACCGCGCCCATCTCGTGCCGCGCATGGCGGAGGTAAGCGAGCTGCTCAGAGGCATCGGCGCCGGACCTGCTGTTCTGTCGGGCGCGGGGCCGAGTATGCTCGCGCTCATCTCGGCGAGGACCGA
>JAVERH010000103.1:0-8017 GCA_034007245.1 Coriobacteriia bacterium
CACCGTAAGCGATCTCGACCGCAGCCCCCGGGCCTCCTCCTCCTGTAGCTTGTACGCCCGATAATGTATCTTATGACATATTTACGTACTTAGCCCTGATGCCCTGTCACACAGGGTCACTTTGCGAGAAGAACCGCTCCTCAAAGTCCGACTTCGTCATATCACGGAGCTCAACCTCACGCTCGTCCGCCCACGCCGCAGCCTCTACAGCATCTTGGAACCGGGCGATCGTTATGGTCTGCTCCTCGTCGTCCAACGCAACCGCCTCGACGACGTACGCACGCTCCTCATCGAGCGGATCCGACTGCGGACGCCTATACAGTACGTCGTCGCGCCACTCCAGGTTCAGGTCCTCCGTAGTGTCTATCGCCACCACACGAACGCGGTAGAACTCCCCGGCGCTACCGATGATCTTCATAAACATCTCCTTCTCACGGCGTCACGAGCTCCGTGAAGCTTCCGCCCGCTGCCACCCACCCCTCGGAGCCAGACTCATCCCGCACCCGGTACCATCCGTTCGCTGACTCCAGGTGTGCAAGGATCGCCCCGGTCGGCAACTGCTTGATGACCGCCGAGTCGGTCGAGGCCCCTGCACGCATGTTCAGGTCGTCGACCTTCACACGTACGTATGGCTTATCGGTGGACACGGCTTCCGGCGCTGTTTGCGAGGTCTCGCTCTCGGGCGTTGCGCTCTCGGAGTCCGTCTCTGTGGTAGCCTCTGACTCAGAGTCCACCGTGCCGGTCGGCTCCACTGTGGCTGTCGACTCACCGACCCGGTTCACGCGACCCGATTCGAACTGGAATGCGCTCCACAGCGACAGTGCCACGGTGATCACTGCTATGAGGGCGATCCACGGCACGACGACCCGCACGATACGCACGAGCAGCGGCGGCTCCACCTCGTGGTAGAGCTCCGCATACGGGTCCTGCGGCATCAGACCGCCCACATCGCCGTACCCTCGATCCGACTCGCGGTCTCTCCTCATATGTACAACCCTCCGCCGTACACAGACGCATCGGTCACCTTATACACTTTTGACATACGCTCTGCTTCGACTGCAGCATCGGCCAACCGGGTCCGCACGGGAGTGATATCCCACACGAGCAGTGCGTCCAATACCGCTTCTCCATTCGCCTCACCCACCGCGCCCGTCTGATCGGCCAGAAGACACGCTGCATCACATAACATATCTGCAAACGTCCACAGCATTCTTGGCAGCGCGATATCTTTCAGTTCGCCATGCTCGATCCTCATCCGCTCGGCGATCTCCCGGAGTGTCTGACGCTCATCCGACTCCGGATGCGTGAACTCGAGCAGCGCTACAGCGTCTCCCTCCGCGAGAGAAGCCACCACCGAATCGGTGGTCTTGAGCGCCGAGACTATCCCCTCTCGGTGACTCGTGAGCGTGATGATGTACCGCCCTACCTGCCTGCGCCAGGCGACACGCGCCAACACCACAGTGCCCGCGACCAGGACTGCCGCCATGGCACCTATGATCATGTAGGGCACATAGTCCTGCACGTAAGGCTACCCTTCGCAGTGTCGCCCTAAATCTGTGTTCGATTGTCCACGACGTGGCGAGCTTTACCCACGCTCCGCTCTATAGTACCAGGCTCAACCAGGATGACCTTCGCCTGAAGTCCGAGCACCGATGCAAGTCTCTCGGCCACTCTACGATTGAATGCGACCATGTCTCGCATAACGTCTGAGAAGATCGATGCAGACACCTCGATACGCACTTCGAACGTATCCATGGCACCATCGCGGCCTACCACGATCAGGTAGTGCGGCTCCACGCCTTCGATGCTCAGCAGTACATCCTCGATCTGGCTCGGGAAGACGTTCACACCCCGGATTATGAGCATATCGTCGGTACGCTTCCGAACCTTGCGCATGCGCGCGTTCGTGCGACCACAGTCACAGACACTCGTGTCGATGCTCGTGAGGTCGTGCGTGCGGTACCGGAGCACGGGGAACGCTTCTTTGGTGAGAGGCGTGATGATGAGCTCACCCTCCCCTCCCTCGGGAACGGGCTCACCGGTCACCGGATCCACAAGCTCGAAGAGGAAGTGATCCTCGGCCATATGCAGGCCGCATTGATGCTCGCACTCGCCGCTCACACCGGGACCCATGACCTCCGACAACCCGTAGTTGTCTGTCGCGAGGATCCCCAGCCGCTGTTCGATCTCCTCACGCATCGCCTCGCCCGACGGCTCTCCGCCAAACAGGCCGAGACGCAAGGATAGCGAATGCATGTCGATACCAGCCTTCTCGGCCACCTCGGCGATATACAGGGCGTAGCTCGGTGTGCCGACGATAGCGGTCGTACCGAAGTCCTTCATCATCATCAGTTGGCGCTCCGTGTTCCCGGAGCCTGCCGGAAGCACCGTCGCGCCTATGCGCTCAAGGCCGTAGTGCATACCCCACCCACCGGTGAACATACCGTAGAGGAAAAGCATCTGCACTCGATCGCGCGCAGTTACTCCGGCGGCCGACGCCATACGCGCAGTGAGCTCGGTCCATGTGTTGAGATCACCCTTGGTGTAGCCGACGACGATCGGCTTACCGGTGGTCCCGGATGACGAGTGCACGCGCACGACCTGCTCCAGATCGACCGCGAACATGCCGAACGGATAGGTGTCGCGCAGTGCCGTCTTATCCGTGAACGGGAGCAGGCGTACGTCCTCGAGCGTACGGATATCCCGTGGCTTCACACCGCGCATATCGAGCTCCTGGCGGTAGTACGGAACCCGCTCGTAGACCCAGGCGACCGTGGACTGCAGACGCCGCAACTGCAGCGCAGCAAGTTGCTCCCGGGGCATCGTCTCGTACTCAGCGTTCCAGATCGGCATACCTGACTCACTCCCTAGTCTCTGGTCGTCCACCAAGATATGCGTGGCGTACCTGTTCGTCATCCACAAGCTCATCGGCCGGTCCCTCAAGTGCAATTGCGCCGCTGCGCATCACATAGCCACGATCCGCATGCTTGAGCGCCAGACGCGCGTCTTGCTCCACCAGTAGGATCGACAGCCCCTCCGCACGAAGTGTGTCGAGAGCCCCGAAGATAGTAGCGATCACGCGCGGCGCCAGGCCGAGGGACGGCTCGTCCAGAAGCAGCACTTCCGGGTGACTCATCAGCGCCCTGCCGATCGCAAGCATCTGTTGCTCACCGCCCGATAGTGTCGCAGAAACCTGACTCCCGCGCTCCGCAAGCACCGGGAGCAGGGTGCGCACCCGTTCGAGATCACCGAGTATGCCAGCGTCACGGGCGGGACGGCTATATGCACCGATCTGCAGGTTCTCGTCCACGGTGAGTGGACCGAACAGCATCCGCCCCTCGGGTACGAGCGCAAGGCCCTGACGCACGATCCGCTCAGGAGCCATGCCGGCGATCGCTCTGTCGCCGAGGGTGATCGTGCCTCCGCTCGGAGACAGAAGTCCCGAGACCGCTTTGAGTAACGTCGACTTGCCCGCTCCGTTCGAGCCGATGAGTGTGACCATCTCGCCGGAACCCACCCGCAGCGAGATATCACGCAACACGTCCACGCGGCCGTAACCGGCACGAAGCTCGTCGATCCTCAGCTCAGCACCCAACGTCCGCACACTCCTCACCCAGGTATGCCTCGATGACCTTCGCATCCTTCTGGATCAGAAGCGGTGGCCCCTCCGCGATCTTCGAACCACGATCGAGCACGACGATCTCCTCGGCGACCTCCATCACCAGACCCATGTCGTGTTCGACGACAACGAGCGTGACACCGGCATCGCGAATCCTGTACAGCGCTTCGATAAGCGTCTGTGTCTCGGCGCCATTAAGCCCCGCCGCGGGCTCATCGAGCAACAGCAGTCGAGGGTCGGTGCCAAGAGCCCTCGCGATCTCAAGGAGGCGACGCGTGCCGTGTGGCATATCGCCCGCCCTGCTGTCAGTGAACTCCTCCACACCGACCAGCCGGAGCAGGTAGCGTGCCCGCTCGGTGGCATCGACTTCACTCACCGAGAGGCTGATCCGCAACGCAGAACGCACGAAACCACCCGGTACACGCAGATCCGCACCGATACGAACGTTGTCGAGCGCCGATAAGTCCTCGAAGAGCTCGGTGTTCTGGAACGTGCGCGCCAGGCCTACCCGGACCACCGCATCGGGACGCCTCCCGGTGATCTCATGATCGTCGAAGCGCACACTTCCCGCATCAGGCCTGTCGAAACCGGTGATGAGGTTGAACAGGGTGCTCTTGCCTGCTCCGTTGGGCCCGATGACCGCCTTGATCGAGCCCTCATGCACATCGAAGGAGACCCCATCGACGGCCGTCAGACCACCGAATCGCTTGGTGAGGCCACGTACCGCGAGCAGACTCATACGTGTGCCTCCCCCGCTCTACCGGAGCGCAGCCGCTTGAGCAGCCCACCGATCCCCGCCGGAGCGAGGACCACGACCGCGATCATCGCGATGCCATAGATATCGGTCTCCCAGTTCTGCAACACGGCGACAGTCTCCCTACTGAGCCCCGGGATGAGTGCGTCCGCGTACGGCAGCAATGTCAAGGCGACAGCCGCAAGCACCGGCCCGGCGAGCGACCCCGCGCCGCCCACCACGACGGTGGCGACGTAGATGACCGACTGGTCCAGCCCGAACGTCCCCGGGGAGATGAAACCCACGGAGTGTGCGTAGAGCGCGCCAGCCAGCCCTGCAAGCCCGGCAGAGAGCGCGAACGTCCGGATCTTCAGACCTGCGGTGTCGATACCACAAGCCAAAGCACCGTTCTCGGTAGCGTGCAGCGCACGCATGGCACGGCCGGGACGGCTCCGTAGGATGTTCATGACCAGCAGGACCGTAAGCAGGGCGACGCCCCACACGAGAAGGTAGACAGCGACCGGCGTGTCGAACGAGAAGCCCGCCACCTCGGGATACGCAATCCCCCCGAGTCCATCGCTGCCGCCCGTGATGCCCCGTGCCTCCCGAAACACCACGTACATGATCTCGCTGAACCCAAGCGTAGCCATGGCCAGATAGTGCCCGCGCAGCCGGAGCGCAGGCATTGCGAGAACGAACCCCCCCGCCGCCGCCAGCGCCGTGCCCACCGCCACACCCACCAACCACGGCAGGTGGACCTGACCGACACAGTAGGCAGACGTGTAAGCCCCGATGCCGACAAAGGCCGCATGTCCCATGGAAATCTGCCCTGCGTGACCGAAGAGCAACGCCAGGCCGGCGATGACGATAACGTTCACCCCTACGTACACGAGCACTTTGAGTATGTAGCGGTCGGCACTCAGAAGCGGCACGGCGGCCACCAGCACCGCAGCGATCGTGATGGCTACATACGACATGACTCCGGACTTGAGTCGCGTCATCCCGATCACACCTTCTCTCTGCGCTTCGAGCCGAACAGCCCTTGCGGCCGCACGAAGAGCACTATCAAGAGAACCAGTAGCGAGATGGCATCTTTGTATGCAGAGGAGATGAACGCAACGGATAGACTCTCAAGGAGTCCGAGGACCAGACCACCGATGACCGCGGCCAGCGGATTCCCAAGCCCACCAAGGATCGCGGCCGCAAAGCCCTTCACGCCGATGACGGCGCCCGCATCCCATGAGGTTTGCGTGAGCGGCGTGACAGCGAACCCGCCAAGTGCACCGAGCGCAGCAGCGATGCCGAAGCTGATCATCACCACACGCGCGGTGTCGACGCCCATGAGCCTGGCGGCGTCATGACTGATAGAGCACGCCCGCATCGCATGGCCGAGCCTGGTCTTCCGATAGAGCCACCAGAGTGCCAGAACAGCCACCACAGTGAGGCCCCACACCCAGAGTGCCTGACGCTCGACAGCGGCACCCACGATGTCGATCGAGGGCCCCGGCGTGAACTCGGGAAGACTCAATTCGTCCGGGCCGAAGAGGTGCCGCGCGAGCGACTTCATCACCATCGAGCCACCAATGGTGATGATCACGAGCACGAGCGGGTTGGCGGAACGCTGTCGCCTAAGCGCGAACCGCTCGAAGACGATGCCGAGACCCGCAGTCGCGACGACAGCCGCGATGCCCGCTACGGGCAGCGGGAGCCCCAGGCTGTAGAACCACACCGACAGTACGCCCCCGAGCATGAAGAACTCGCCCTGGGCGAAGTTGATGATGCCCGTCGAAGCGTAGACCACGCTGAACCCCAGCGCGACCAGAGCATAGATAGAACCGCTCTTGAGACCCGCTATGACGTACTGGATGAACTCCGCTGCTTCCATTCGCTACTGATCCACCCGCCACGTACCGTCTTCGATCACGTAAAGTACCATCTCATCCGTCGTGAGACCGTTGTGATCGGAAGTGGAGTACGTGAATATGCCATCGATGCCGACCCAGGCGTTCGTCTCTTCGAGCGCATCTCGCAGGGCACCGGGGGTCACTTCACCCTCGATACGTCCCAGCGCATCGGCGATGAGTCCTATCGCGTCGTACGCGTGCCCGGCGAAGATGTCGGGCTCGACACCGTAGGCGGCCTCATAGCGGGCGATGAAGCTCGTGGCCACCTCATACGACTCGGTGCCCACTCCGAAGGAATCAGGGATGAGTATCTTACCCGTACCGAGCCGAACACCCTCGGCTGCCTCACCGGCGCCCTCGATGAACTCTTCACGAGCGATGCCGGATCCGCCGTAGAGAGGCTGCGGCATATTGAGCTGCCGCGCGTTGCGCGCGATGATCGCCCCCTCCTTGCCTGCCGCCCAGATCAGGAGCGCATCTGGATCGGCTGCACGGACCTTGGTGAGCTGTGATGACATGTCCGTGTCACCACTGTTGAACGTCTCATCTGCAACCACCGTCACTCCCGCATCGTCTGCGTGAGAGAGGACGTAATCACGCCCGTCCACACCGTAGCCGCCGGTGTCGCTGATCAGTCCGACAGTGGAGTAGCCGGCCGCCGCCATCTTCTCGAGCACGAAGGGGATCACGATGCGGTTCGGCCAGGGTGTCTGGAAGACCCACTGCGAGAAGTCATCGGTAAGAACCGACCCGCCCGCCATGGAGACGATAGACACACCGGCTCGCTCGGCATCGGTACGCATGGCTATGGTCTGACCGGTGCCCGATGCGCCGATGATCGCGAGGACCTCTTCTTTATCGATCAGTCGCACAGAGGCGGCCTGCGACTTGGCCGCGTCGGAAGCGTCGTCCTCGTAGATGACTTCGACCGGTCGACCAGCGATACCACCGGCCTTGTTGATACGCGACACCTCGAGCTCGATCGCATTCTTCTCGGGAACCCCCAACCCAGCATAGGTACCTGTGAGAGACAGTACCGCACCGATTCGGTAGGGTTCCACGCCATCAGCACGGGCGCTTGGATCAGCGACGGCACACCCGCTCGCCGAAACACATACAAGCGCGAGCAGCATCGATGCTACCGCACTCAGAACCCTCGTCCCCCTCATACAAACCTGCTCCTCACTGCTCGTGTCCTATGCGGTCCGCGCGAAGCGAGACACGGTCTACTGGAGCACTGCGCTCAGGTTGGTCTGCGAGACCAGCTTCACAGGCCGCCCGTTCAGCAGATGCAGCGCGCGATCCACATCGCCGACGTTGATGACGACGAAGGTCGCGATCAGTGAGTACACATACTCGATGTTCACACCGGCATCCGAGACGACTTTCAGTACCGCAGACAGACCACCGGGAACATCTGGCAGGTCGATGCAGATAACGTCATCGAGACGCACGGTGAAACCGGCGTCCGTGAGCATCGTGAAGGCGTCATCCGGGCGGTCGACGATCAACCGTAGGATGCCGTAGTCAGCGGTGTCGGACACCGAGAATCCGCGGATATTGATCCCGGCGTCACCGAGAAGTCCGGTCACCTCGCTCACCCGACCAGACTCGTTAGCGATGAACACCGACAACTGCTTGATGACCATACGATCGATCACAACGCGCACGCTCCTTCCGCACAGGCGATTCTTCCAAGATGAAACGCACGCAAGTTGCCATCGACCGTCTTGGGAGGTACTCGCTCGGCGATGACGCGCT
>JAVERH010000104.1:0-7799 GCA_034007245.1 Coriobacteriia bacterium
TACCCGAGGGCACAGTGTTCGGCTTCCTCGGCCCCAACGGCGCAGGTAAGACCACCACTCTTCGGATACTCACCGGACTCGCGAGCCCGAGTGCTGGGACCGCGAGCGTTCTCGGCTACGACGTGGTGAGCGCATCTTCGGCCGTGCGCGCCGAGACTGGCTATCTGCCCGACGTTCCGGGCTACTACGACTGGATGACAGCCGATGAGTTCCTCCGCTTCGCCGGTGGACTGTTCGGGCTCACAGGGTCGGTGCTACAGGAGCGTGTCGAGGCGTTGCTCGGCCTCGCCGGCCTCACCGGAGTATCGACACATATCGGTGGCTATTCACGCGGCATGAAGCAGCGTCTCGGTGTGGCGCAAGCGCTCATCAATGCGCCGAGGCTGCTCATGTTAGATGAGCCCACCTCCGCACTGGATCCGATGGGGCGCAAGGACGTGCTCGAGATGATCGCCTCGCTGCGCGGGCGGACGACGGTGTTCTTCTCCACGCACATACTCGCGGACGTCGAACGTGTCTGCGACCGGGTGGCGATCCTCGATCGCGGACGCGTGGTGGCGGCATCCACGATAGCCGAGATCAAGGGCCGCTACGGTGCACATCGCTTCGTACTGAGCGTGATCGGTGATGTTGCTGTACTGGCACGGCGTGTTACTGCCGAGCCGTGGGCGAGCGAGACAGCCGTACTGGCAGACGGCTCACTCGTCGTCACTGCGCTTGACGTGGATGCTGCTCGCTACGGGCTACCGGCAGCGGTCGCGGAGCTCGGGTTCGGACTCAGGCGTCTTGAAGCCGATGAGGTCTCGCTCGAAGAGGTGTTTGTGGACCTGGTGGGAGGTGAGCAGTGATGCGAGGATTCGGCGTGTTCCTCGGCAAGGAGCTGCAAGAGATTGTACGTACGTGGCGCATTTGGGTGCTGCCGGGCATCGTGCTCATCTTCGCTGTCTCCGGACCGCCACTCGCGAAGATCACGCCGCAGTTGCTCTCATCGCTGATGGATGCTCAAGGGACGGGTGTGGTCATCGAGCTACCCGACCCCACGTACGTAGACGCATACCTCCAGTGGACCAAGAACCTGTCTCAGATCGTGATCTTCGCGCTGATCATCATGTTCGCCGGCTCGGTCTCCGCTGAGAAGCGCGCTGGTACGGCTGTGCTTGCGCTCACCAAGCCGCTCTCACGATCAGCGTTCGTGCTCGGAAAGTGCGTGTCGCACACGGTGCTTCTTGCCGTCACCACGCTCGTAGGGGCTGTGGTGACGTGGGGCCTCACGCTCGCGATCTTCGGCGAAGCTCCACTCGGGCCACTCATCGGGGCGACAGGGGTGTGGTTGCTGGAGGCCCTGTTCTTCGTCGCACTCATGATCCTGCTGTCGTCTTCGATGGACTCGCAGGCTGGTGCGGCAGGTGTGGGGCTGGGGGTCTATCTGCTGCTCTCCATAGCGACGATCTGGGAGCCTGCAGTGCAGTACTCACCGGCGGCGCTCGTGGGCGCTCCCGCAGACATCGCGATGTCCGATGCCGTGGCGCTCGGCTGGCCGATAGCCACGACTGTGGCACTAACGATAGCCCTGGTCTTCACCACCATCGCGGTCTTTCGCCGACGCGAGTTGTAGGTGGTCCAAAGGTCCACTCACTGTGGTTCAGGATGGTCAGCACAAGGCAGGGCTGAAGGCCTGCCTTGTGCTGACAAAGGTGCTACATGTATGTCTTGGCGAGCTCGTCGAGGGTGATGTGGTCGGTCTCCACATCGGAGATGGCGCTCCAGACCTCCTTGAGGCGTTCGTTGGTAGCGCGCCCGGCAAACGTCCTGTAGAGGTCCGATGCACGGTTCTCGCGGACAAGGGAGTCCTCGATGTCGCTGGCCCATGAGCCCGTCGTCTCACCGGGGACCATGAGGTCGGCGGGCTTATCGACCTTGAGGATGTTGCAGAAGACCTCACAGTGCTCGGCCTCGACCTTGGCCAGACGCTTATAGGTCGACCGCAATGCGTCGTTGTCCTTGCGCTGTGCCATACCGAGGTAGAACCGGCAGTTGCCGGTCTCGAGCACGATGGAAGACTCAAGGTCGGCACGCTCGGCCTCGGTGAGCTGCACATCGTCGATCTCGGGCGAATACACGTCAGGTGTCTCGAGGAACTCTGCGTGCGCACCGCAGAACGGGCAGTTCTCGGGGGCACTATAGCCGAGATAGGCTTCGCCGCAGATGCGACAGCGATAGATTCTGAGCTGCATGTCGTACTCCTCTCGTAGTCGGATACTGTCGACTCAGGGTAGCCCGAGTAGACCACTTATCGCTAGCGCGAAGTCGGATGCGGCGGCCGGGCCGTTGGCCGTGACGATATGCCCATCCACCTCGACCGGACCATCCGACCAGGCCGCACCGTATGCGATGAGGTCGTCGCGTTGCGTGGGAAACGCGGTCGCACGTACCCCATCCAGGAGCCCGGCGCGGGCGAGGATCGAAGGCGCGATGCAGATCGCACCGAGCACCAGGTCCCCTCGGGCAGCAGCTGTCGCAAGTTCATGAGCAGCGGAATCATCGAAGAAAACCTCGGCACCACCGCCGCCGACGAAGACCACAGCGTCGTGGTCCGCCATATCGGCATCGGTGACGGCGAGGGTCGCTTCGGCGGTCATCCCGAGCTTTCCATGGCAGAGTCCGGCACGGTGACTCACCGTGGTGACGCGGGCACCATGCGCCTCAAAGATCTCCTTTGGCGCGGCATACTCTTCATCTCGGAACATCTCAGGTGCGATCACCATGAGGATATGCGCCATGAGGGACCTCCAAAGTCTGGGGACATCGGGATGATACCCCGTCTCAGGACTACCTAGAACGATGCGATGACCGCGAAGGTGCCGCGTCGATCAGTGACGCCATCGATGACGGTCCGGTCGATCGCTGCGAGTTCGTTGTGCCGCGCTGCTAATTGGTTGCGTTCCTGGAGATCGTGGTTGTACTCGGCTACGAGGGCGTTGAAGCGGTCGACGCGGCTGTTGTACTCGGCGATGCGGCCTGAGGACTGAAGGGATTCGAGCTGTTCTCTGGCCGTTTGCACCTCGGCTTCGAGTAAGGACAGAGCGCTATCGGCTGTGACGATGTCGTCCGCGATGCGCGATGCCTCGTCGATCGCTCTAGCGCGTGCATCGAGTATCGCCGCGACCTGGCTTCCCGCCGTATATGTGCCGTGCCCACCGGCCACGGCGAACACGCGTGGCTCACTCGTGAGTGTGATGTCACCCTCGAGGCTCTCGGGGGCCTGTCCGATGTAGCCCGGCACGGTCGTCTCGACGAATGCGTAGCCGGTGTCAAGGTATGCGATATCTGCCGAGCGGATACCGAGTGCGACATGCTCTTCCGGCTCGAACATCAGCACGGAGACGTCGTAGCCCTCCCGGGAGAGCAGCGCTGCAAGCAGCAGGGTCTTGTCATCGCAGTCGCCCATACTCTCCACGAAGGTCTCTACCGGGAACTTCGGCGAGAGATCATCGGGGTCGACGTGGTAGGTGATCGACTGTACGTAGGTGGTCAGGAGCTCGATGTAGCGATCGGTGTCCAGCCCGCGTTGGTCGCGGACAGCCCGGAACTCACCCAGAAGCGCATCGTAGAACGCCAGCTGGTGTTCCTCGGTGATGAAGGCGGGAAAGTAGTCCTCGATCCAGTCGTTCGCCCGAGCGTTACCGAAGCGGATCACCTGCTTCTCGGCAGCCGAGGCTCCCGCGTATAGGGCGCCATCCACCGCAAGTGAGAACGCCACCGGCTGGCCTTCGAAGGTGAAGGCCACATCCACTGTGCGTGGTTCGGTGACGCTCGTATCGGGCGTGATGGAAGGGTAGATGACACCATCGGGCACCAGGCTGGAACACCCCGACGCAGTTGCGAGTAGGAGTGCGACTATGACAAGAGCGCGTTTCACGCCATCTACTCGAAGTCGGCCAGTATCGATCGGATATCTCGCGGCGCTTGTGCGTGCTTCCACATCGGGCGGTCGAGCTGCGGGAGGCCGTCTTGATAGGTGAACGTCTCCTCTTCACAGTAGAAGACGCCGATAGGGACCTTGCACTCGTCAGGCGCACACGTGAGTTCGTGGAATGTCGACATCGACGCCTCGAACGCCGCGGTCCGGTTCGTGGGGTCGTAGCCGTCGAGCTCCTCGAGTTTGTAGACGCGATCACGGAACCACTTGAAAGTGTTGACCTTGTTCCACGTCACGCACGGCTGGTAGACGTCCACGAGTGCGAAACCGTGGTGGTCGAGTGCCTGGCGGTAGAGACTTTTGAGGTGCTCGACGTCACCGGCGAAGCCCCGTGCGACGAACGTGGCGCCCTGGGCGATAGCGACGCCCACCGGGTTCACAGGTTCCTCCACGACACCGCCCGGCGTGCTCGGCGTCTGCATGAACTGATCCGAGGTGGGGGACGCCTGGCCGGTCGTGAGACCGTAGATCTGGTTGTTGTGATAGATGGCGACCATGTCGATGTTGCGACGCACCGAGTGGATGAAGTGGTTGCCTCCGATGCCGTAGCCGTCGCCGTCGCCCATGTTCACGATGACTTTCATATCCGGGTTGGAGAGTGCGATGCCCGTGGCGAGAGGTAGTGCGCGACCGTGGAGGCCGTGAAAACCTTGTGAGCGGTAGAAGTCGGCACCGTTGCCATGACAGCCGATGCCCCAGACCATCGCATAGTCCTCGAAGCCCATTCCGGACTCCTCGAGGACTTCTTTGAGCGCTTTCCACATCATATGGTTCCCGCATCCGGGGCACCACGTGGGTTCGAGGGCGCGTTCGATATCGGCCACTTCAGGCATTACGTGCCACCTCCGTGAGCTTTGCGTAGATCATCTCTGGTGAGAACGGGCGGCCATCGTAGCGGTGGAGCTCGTCATCGACGTCTACGAGACACTGCTCGCGTACCAGGCCGCGCAGCTGTCCGGTGAAGTTGCCCTCTACGATGATGCTCCGCTTCGCGTCGCCGAGGAACGTACGCACCTCATCGGCGGGGAAGGGCCAGACCGTCACGACCTGCATAGCCGCCACTTTGACGCCGTCGGGCTCGAGCCAGCGCATCGCTTCGAGCACAGGGCCCTTGGTGGTACCGAAGAAGACCACGGCCACGTCGGCCTCGGCAGGATCGACGCCGAAGGTCGCGGGTGCCGGGACGAGCGTGCGTGCGAGTTCGAGTTTGCGCATCCGCTTCTCGTTCTGTGCGATGCGCACCTCGGCGTTCTCACCGAGCTGTCCGTAGCCGTACTCGTCGTGTTCGTAGGAGTTGGCCAGCTGTGTCGCGCCCTTGACGCCGGGGAGTACGCGGAGCGAGACGCCGTCTGCGGTGACCTTGTAGCGCAGGTAGTCGCCGTCTTCGCCGAGTGCCTCGGGGTGATCGGCCACATCGCCGGACGTCACGAGTTTGCCGCGGTCGACCGTCACGGCGTCCACATCGAACGGCGGCACACTCTGCCGGTTGTCCGAGAGATAGCTGTCGCCGAGGATGATGACCGGCGTCTGGAGCTGATCAGCGAGGTTGAACGCCTTCCAGGTGAGCTCGAATGCGTCGGTGTGATCGCCAGGCGCGAGGACGACGCGGGGGAACTCACCCTGTGACGCGTGGATCACGTAGCGCAGATCGCTCTGCTCGGTCCATGTGGGGAGTCCGGTCGCTGGGCCGGGGCGGGTGAGCACGCCCACTACTACGGCACTCTCGCTTACTCCGGCCATGCCGAACGCCTCGACCATGAGCGCGAAGCCACCTCCGGCGGTCGCGCACATCGCGCGCGTGCCGGTGAACGATGCGCCGATCACCATGTTGATCGCAGCGATCTCATCTTCGGTGTGTTTCACCACGACGCCGGCCGCACGCTCATGAGCGGCCATGAAGTGCAGGATGGAGGAGGCTGGCGTCATCGGGTATGCAGCGTAGAAGCCGATGCCTGCTGCGAGCGCTCCCAGACCGATCGCTTCGTTACCGTCGAGCAGGAGCCGCTTCGGCTGTCCCGGGAGCGGTTCGACGCCCATCCAGAAGTCGCCTGCGAGCTTGGTGACGTAAGCGTAGCCCACTGACGCTGCTGCGACGTTCTGCTCGGTGATCTCGGGCTTTTTGTGTGCGAACTGCTCACGCAGTGAGTCTACAAGGAACATGAGCGGGAAGTGCACGAGGGCGAGCGCAGCGCCGAGCGCCACGGTGTTGGCCATGATGGGGCCGCCGGCCTCCTTGGCGAACTTCGCGAGCGGCACGGGGACCGGTCGGACGCGTCTACTCGGTAGCCAGCCGTCGGTGGATGTGACCGCGGGATCGAAGATGACCGCGCCACCTTGGATGACCTCGTCGAGATGGGCGTCGACCGTCTCACGATCGAGTGCGATCAGAACGTCGACAGTCTCGACATGGCTCGATATGGGTCTCTGGCTGACCCTGAGGGTATACGTGTTATGACCGCCCCTGATCAGTGATGGGTACTCACTGAGGTCGAACACCTCGAGTCCTGCGGCCACGAACGATCGCGCCAGTGTCTGGCCTGCTGCTTTGATGCCGAGTCCGGCTGCGCCGCCGATCTTTATGCGCAGCTCACTACCCTTAGAGGGAAGTGGCACAGAGAACGCCTCCTTCACGATGGATGCGGGTACGGTATCCTTTGTACCCCTGCCCGGCGTGCGCGCAGCGCCTGTCCGCGGGAATCCGGGATACGGTCAGCGAACCGTGTCTACGGTGAGTATCTCACATGGCACTGCGAAGAGGAGTCCGGCATGGATCGGCATGAGACGACCACGGTGCTCGTGGGTGTGACCGGCGGGATCGCCGCATATAAGTCGTGTGAACTCGTGCGTGCGCTTATCAAGCGCGGCTATCACGTGAAGGTCGTGATGACCGATGCTGCCACGCAGTTCGTCACGCCGCTCACGTTCCGAACGCTCACCAACGAAGCGGTCGCGGTCTCGCTTTGGGAGGACGATCCCGCAGCTTCGGTCCATCACATCTCGCTTGCCGAAGAGGCCGACGTCTTCGTGATCGCACCCTGTACGGCCAATGTGATCGCAAAGCTCGCGCATGGCCGAGCAGACGACCTACTCACCACGACCGTCCTTGCGACAGAGGCGCCGATCGTGATCGCGCCGGCGATGAACGTGCATATGTGGCGTGACGAGGTGACACAGTCCAATGTCGCGGCAGTTCGTGCGCGTGGGGTGACGTTCGTGGAGCCGGCCATAGGTGAACTCGCCTGTGGAGACGTGGGGGAGGGTCGCCTCGCGTCGGTCGAGGAGATCGTCGCGGCGGTCGTCGTCGAAGCCGAGAGGGCGTGCGACCTTGCGGGTCGTTCGGTGCTCGTGACCGCAGGCGGTACGCAGGAGCCTATCGATCCGGTACGCTATATCGGCAATCGCTCCTCGGGTAAGACTGGGTTCGCTGTCGCCGCCGAGGCTGCGCGGCGCGGCGCGAGAGTCACGCTCGTCGCGGGACCTACACACCTGGCCGATCCGTTCGGCGTGGACGTCGTTCGCGTGCAAACGGCACTCGAGATGCACGCTGCGGTGATGGAGCGCGTAGGGAGAGCGGAGGCCGTGATCGCCTCTGCGGCGGTCGCCGACTTCCGACCCATTGAGGTGGCGTCCGGGAAGATCAAGAAGAGTGGCCCTCTTGAGGCGGTCGAGTTGGTGCGGAACCCTGACATCCTCGCCGAGCTCGGTGAGGGTGATCGCGGCGGTATACGTATCGGCTTTGCCGCCGAGACGTCGGAAGTGGAGCTTCACGCACGCGAGAAACTAGAGGCCAAGCGGTGTCACATGGTGGTCGCCAACGACG
>JAVERH010000105.1:0-7586 GCA_034007245.1 Coriobacteriia bacterium
CGAAAGCGCAGAGCCTGCCAGGAAGATGAGGATGCCCGAGATGTAGAACCACTTCCGGCCGTACATGTCGGACAGTTTTCCGACCACCGGGATCGCAATGGTCGACGTGAGCGAGTACATCGTGAACACCCATGAGAGCATCGACATCCCACCGAGTTCCCGGACGATCGTCGGAAGCGCGGGACCGACGATGGTGTTGTCGAGCGCGCCGAGAAGCATCGCCAGAAGAACACCGGCCAGGATGGACATCTTGCGTTTGTGTGGCATGTCGCGTAAGGACATATCCTCTCCTACCACTCATCTTCGGCGGAACACCGCCGAGAAGCCCGTCGGCACGTGCGGTGCGTGCGGCTCGGCTTGCCGATAGAAACGGAACGAGAACCGGAGCCGACTAGGTCGGCTCCGGTCAGGAACCTCAGGTCTTCTCGCGCATCCGCGGCTGATACCGCGGGTGCAACTGTGAACGGTCTCTACTCTTGCGAGACCCCATCCAGCTTGAGCAGGAAGCTCACGTGCCCGGTCGCCGATTCGGGCAGCCCCAGGAAGGAGGTGTACGAATCCGCAGCCTCCTTCATCGTGTCGAGCAACGCCTGGCCTTTGCGCATCTCATCCACACTTGAGCCAAGTCCCCCCGACATCTTGGCCAGCGCCTCGGCCGCCGTGTTTATGCCCGGCAACTTCTGTCCCTGG
The DNA here is from genome assembly GCA_034007245.1 of Coriobacteriia bacterium. Taxonomy (GTDB): domain Bacteria; phylum Actinomycetota; class Coriobacteriia; order Anaerosomatales; family Anaerosomataceae; genus Anaerosoma. The sequence continues at coordinate 691 of JAVERH010000105.1, forward strand.
ACCATGCCGCCGTGAGCGACTGCGTCGAGCGTGGCGACCAGATCACTCATCATCTGAGGCAGCGACGCGAAGTCATCGAACATCCCTGAGGACTCCGACACGCCGGATGACGCTTGACCCAGTCCATCCGCGATGCCCTGCAGCCCGATCACGGTGGTCGTAAGACCAGGGAACTGCTGCCCCTGCACCACACCGCCGTCGCGAAGCACGACAAGAGCTGCCTTCAAGTCCTCGAAAGCCTGCGGAACGGCGCTCAGCATGCTGGCCTGATCGACGATGGTTGCAAGACCGGCCTCCGTCTGCGCAAGGCCTTGCGCAAGCGCCTCGAGGTTGTCTCGGGTGGTCACCAGCCCCGGAATCGTCTCAGAGCCCAGCGGGCCGCCGTTGCGCAGGACATCAAGCAGAGCTTGCTGCTCGGCGATGCCCGAAGCGAGCTGCTGCAACACGGAGTCTTGAGGATACGCGGCAGCGCGGTCATTCGCAAGCGCGAGCAGCGCCATGTTGGATGAGCGGATCTGGTCCAGCAGGCCTATCTGCGCGTCGAGAAGGTCCACGATGCCCTCGGCCCCGGTACGTGCTTGCGTGATGCCACTGAGGATTTGGGAAAGGCCCGCCTGAAGCTCGCTCAATGAGTCGAACTGGCTCGTGTCGATGCCTGCGATCACGCCGCTCAGGTAGTCGAGTTGGCCCTGCGAGAGGCTCGCCAGTCCACTCACACCAGACGCCATCTCATCCAGCCCGCTCTGAAGCTCCTGCAAGCCTTCCGCAGCATCGGTCGCCGCCGACAGGTCGTATTCACCGAGTCTCGCGCTGATACCGTCGAGCACCATGATGTGCCCGTCCGACAACTGCTTGAGTTGCCCGAGCCCCGCGCTGAGTTCCGCGAGCTGATCGGCGGCCGAAAGGTCGGGCGAGGACGGTAGCATGGGCAACGCGGTGATCACGATAGGGTCGATCGTGACGTTCTCGGCCTCCATCTCGATGGTGGCCGAGGCGTCCGGGGACGGAAGCATGGGCACGACGTACGTGCGCTTGGCTCCTGTCACCATCACCTGGGCCCCTTCGGGCGGCACCACGTCGAACATGCGCTGACCATCGAGCACGATCTGCGGGGCGCACAGTATCGGGACCGTGTAGGTCACCTCCGAGCTCTGCTCGGTACCGTCAGCGCCTGTGTATGTGACGGTCTTCTTGCGCTCCAGCCGATTGTGGATGGACACGTCGATGCGCAGATGGCCGCTCTTGCCGGCGAGGTCGGCGGGTTCGATCGCCTTGCCGTCGAGCGAGTAAGTGACTTTCACGTCGATGGGCAGTTCTTTTTTTGTCTCGGCCCGATAGAAGAAGTCCCCTCTGCCGTCGACCGTCACATCAGCGGTCACATCGGCGCCCGAGCGCGTGGGCTCGAAGCCATCCGTGAGCGACTCGATCGCGCCGGCGTCCGGGGCTGGGTCGACGAGCGAGATCGTCCCATTCCCCTCCACATGCAGCCAGTCGACCACGATCGTGCTCTTGAGGCCGCCCGTCGCATCCATCACCGCGTACACGGTCTCGGTGTCCTCTATGCGGTCGACTCGCGCCGTCTGTTGCGCGGGCGCCGCGGAGGCCCCGATGAGGCTCGCGGCCACGACTGCCGCGACCAAACCGGCGCTACGGGCGCGTCTCGGATCGATGCGCATCATCACTCACCTCTCACGACATGTTTCGGCCAGCCGATGCTCAAGCGCTCGAAGAGAGGCTGACCCACGACCAGGATAGCGGGCAGGAAGACCACGACCGAAACGAAGCTGACCAACGCCCCCCGCGCAATCAGGAGTGTGAGCTCTCGGACCGTGCCGATATCCGACATGAAGGCGAGGGGGATCGTCGCCGCGAACATAGTGGCGGCGCTCACCATGATCGACTGGCTCGACTCGGCGACCGAGGTCTTGATGGCCTCGATGCGGTCGCTGGTCCTTGCCAGCTCCTCTTCATAGCGTGTGGTGATGAGCACCGTATAGTCCACAGTGGCGCCTAGCTGGATGGCTCCGATCGCGAACGACGCGACGAAGATGATCTCCCCCGAGCCGAGCAGCACCATCGACATGTTGAGGAGGATCGCGAGTTCGATGGTGCCCACGAGCGCGACCGGCACCGAAATCGAGCGGAAAGCGATGGCGATGATCACGAGGATCGCCACGATCGAGATGATGTCGATTCTGTCGGCGTCACCCGCTGAGACGGTCTCTAAGTCGCGCATGAGCATGGACATGCCCGTAAGGTACGCTTCGCCCTGCCACTGCGTGGAAGCCATCTTCGAGATAGCCTCCAAGGCGGGGCCCATCTTGGGGTCCCACGTCTTGTAGGCAAGGTCGATCATGAGGTACGTGTACCCGTCCGAGAAGAACGTGGCCGTCGCTTCTGGCGGCAAGAACTCCTTGGGGATCTTCGGATCGACCAGAGACGTGTACCCGAAGACGCGCGTGACCCCGTCGATCTTCTCCAGGTTTGTGCGGAGCCGCTCGAGATCCACCGCAGACCCTGTGTCTTCGAGCACGAGGAACGCCGAGTTCGCGCGTCCGAACGCCTCGGCGATCTCCTTCTCCCCACGTATCGACGGCAAGTCCGTGGGCATGCCCGCGTCGATGTCGTAACTCTCCACAACTCGGCTGTTGCCGTAGTAACCCACACCCAAGAGCACCACCGCCACAAGGGCGACGACGCCCGCGTGCCGAGCCACGAAGCGTCCGAGCCGTGAGAAGTCGAAGCGCGGGATCGGGTGCTGCACCTTTTGGATCAGCGGGAGCGCGTCGATCAAGAGTCCTGGCAGGAAGCACACCACGAGCAGGAGGGTCATCGCGACGCCGCGGGCCAGCGTGAGCCCCAGGTCCATGCCAAAACTCAGGCGCATGAACGTGAGCGCGAGGAACCCCGCGATAGTGGTGAGCGCCGCGGCCATGACGGCCTTGAAGGTGGCTTGGACCGCCACGATCATCGCGTCTTCCGTGTCGCGGCTGCGCCGTTCCTCCTCGAACCGGTGATACAAGAAGAGCGCGTAGTCCATGGTAACGGCGAACTGCAGCGCAAAGACGATGACGCTGGTGAGGTAGAAGACCTCCTGGCCGATGTAGTAGCTGAGACCCAAGTTCATGACCACGCCGATGGCGATCGTGATGACGAAGAGTATGGGCACCACGATCGAGGGCACGGTGAGCAGCAACACGAGGGTGACGAGCCCGATCGAGGCGAGGATCAGCCCCAGCTGCGAGCTGGACATCGACTCCTCGAGTTCGATCTGCTGAGCGCCAGTGATGGCGGCGTCATAGGGCTCGATCAGCCGTTTCACCTCGTTCACCGCATCCTTCACAAGCGGGTCGCTCATGGTGCCCGCGAACCCCACCTGAAGGAGGGTGCCACCATCGGAGTAGTAGTTGTCCGCGACCACCTTGTCGAGGAACTCGCGCGGCTGTTCGATAGGCGCAAGGTCGGTCACCCAATGGACGGCCTCGACCCCCTTGACCGCCTGGAGCTCCTTCGCGAGTGTGGCGACCTTCGCGTCACTCTCGCCGCGGATGTAGACCTGCATGGTGTTGCCCAGACCGAAGTCGTCGTTAAGGATCGTGAAGCCCTTAGTGGAGTCCAAGTCCTGGGGAAGGTACGACATCATGTCGTAGTTGGTGCGCTGGTTCAGCATGCCCCACGCGGCGAGCACGAGAAGCACCGCGGTGACGGCCATGACAGCGCGACGCTGCTTGACCACGAAGACAGCGAGTCTACTCAGCACGTGACGATCCCTCCGGCACGAGATCCGGCTACTCACACAACAATACGCCACGCGAGCAGAGTACCCTGCTACGGGCGTAGTGCGCTAAACAACCCTCGGGATTTGATTGTAACCCAGAAAGAAGAAACCGGGACATCCTCGGAGCCCTCAAAGCCAACGTGCGTTGCCGCCACCGCTGTCGCGTACCACGTCTCCCTGTCTTTGCCCTTGCCGGACGCGACGTGGCCCAGAACCACGGCGAGCACCTCGACCACCACGAAAACCCACCCCGCGACGCTGGTCGACCGCCAGGTCCGCTGTGGCTCCGCCCCTCACTTTCCCTCGACGTAGTCGTCCTTCTGGAGGAGCCCCTTGATACGCTCACCGCCAGCGTAGGCCTTCAAGTTGGCGACTGCGACCTTGGTCGCGTGCGTAAGCGCATCCGGCACCATCCCTGAGTCGTGCGGCGTGCCGATGACGTTGGGAAGGTCGAGGAACGGATACGTCATCTCGAACTCCCCGTGACGGAACGGCTCGATCCACCACGCATCGATGCCCGCGCGGAAGCCGGGATGCGTCTTGAGGTGCTCGAAGAAGGCGCGCTCGTCGATGATCGCGCCTCTTGCGACGTTGACGAGGATGGCGTCGGGCTTCGTCCAGCCAAGCTCGCGCTCCCCGATCAGACCCTCGGTGACCTTCGAGAGGGCGAGTGAGATCACGATGATGTCGGCCTGACGAAGCACTGTCTCAAGGTCTGCGAGCGTGCCGATGAAGTCCACCTTCTCCTCGGTGCGCCCGCTCGTGTTGATGCCAAGGATCCTCGCCCCAAATGCCTGGAACAAGTGCGCTGCGGCCTTACCGATACCGCCGAATCCGAGGATGGCGACGGTAGAGCCTTCGATGGAGCGGTTCATGCTGAACTGGTCGAACTCCCCCGCCTTGAGCTTGAGGTAGTTGCCCTTGAGGTCTTTGGCGAGCGCGAGAGTGAGCGCGAGCACATGTTCCGCCATAGGGCGGGCGTAGGCGCCCACGTTGCCCGCTATGTCGAAGTCCCTTGTGAAGAGCTCGCTGGGAACGTGATCGCCTCCGGCCGAGAACAGCTGCATGAGCCGCAGGCGCGACAACAACGGGTACTCGTCTGCGGCGATCTCCCGCGGCGGGTTCCACGAAAGGATGACATCGGCGTCTCGAAGCGCTTGCGCGCGGTCTGCGACGTCTGTGAGATAGGAGACTTTGTACACACCGCATAGGCCCTCGTCTATGATCGCTCGCTGGTCCGCATCCGCATCGTAGGTGACGAGCAGGTTCATGATCCTTCCTTCATTGGTTGTCCAGAAGCTCCGTTATCGCTCGCTAGCGACCGAAGCCTCTTAGGGCGCGAAACCCCGGCTGGCGAGACGACGGGTCACGCCCTTCTATCACGTCGAGAACCGCCTGCTCCAGCACCGGCTCCGACACCGCTCCGGAAAGCATCCATTGACCCGCGAAGACCACCGTCGGCACGGCGCTCACCCCAAGGCGCTGTGCCTCGCCGAGGTCCGCCATCACCGCTTGTCGGGTAGCGGCGCTTTGAAAGTCGGCTTGCCAGCGCGCGATGTCCAGCCCGATGTCGGCAGCGCATGACGCGAGCACGTCGGCGTCGGCGACGTTAAGCGCTTCCACCGCATGCGCCTTCTGAAGTCTGTCGAACATGTCCCAGTGAGCCGCCATGCCGCCTTGCGTCTCAGCCGCCTTGCAGGCGAGAAGGCTCGGCATCGAATACGGATACGGGAACTCGCGGCTCCGCATCAGGGCGACATCGATCGCCTCACCGCCGGGATGAGCCGCAGCAGCGGCCCAATGCCGCATGATCTCTTCTTTGGCAGCGACCGGATCTCCGAACATCCGCGAGATCGAAGACGGGTCCGGAGCGAGTGCGAACGACCGGTGCTCCACGTGCACGTCAGGATGCCGTTCCACGACATGTCTGAGCCTCGCCGAGGCCAGGAAGCACCACACTCAAAGAACGTCGTGGAAGAACTCGACCGTAAGCTGTGACATCTTGCCACCTTTCGCGGCTTGCCGGACTTCTTCAGGGCGCTCGCGCGGTCCAAGAAGAGCGCTCATCGATCTGCCGACGTAGTCGGCGGACTCACACTCATTACAAACCTTTACGAGAACGTACGCACGCCACCGCCTGGCCTTCCGTCGTGAAAACCGGCAGAACATTCGGCGCCGTTTGAAGAAACACCCGCGACAAGAAACAGGACTATGAAAGGCGGACGGCCCGGGCAGCAGCCAACGATGTCGTTGCGATCAGGCTCGGCGCCTACGACCTTTCCATCGCGCATCTCTGCACGGATACGTTCTCCACGCTCGAGACAGGGAGCGTCGATCCGGACCATCTTGCCAGGGAACAGCCAGGGAAGCTCGGGACTGCAAATGGGTCGTCTGAAACGTCTTGTCGAGCGGCGTTCGCCACAGGACCGAGCGTGAACACACGCTGGCTTCACACAGCACCCGGCGATTGCAATGAAGAACTTCCAGGCACGACCCCACTGAACCACCGCCAAGCCAGCTTGTCTTTGCATCTTCCGCCCGTTACACCCTTGCGAGCGCGAATGCCCCACAGGCGAGCGTGACCGCTCCGAGAACCAGCACCCAAAGGCCCAAGAGCGTACCCACGACCACCAGGCCGGAGATGTTGCGCAGAAGCACGAAGACGCCGATCCCGACGAGAAGGACGCCTCGCAACAGGCGCAGCCACCACCAGTTCACGAGCGGTGAGATCACGATCGCGCCGGCGATGTCGTTGAGCCCTACGAGCAACGCGATAACCGCGACGATCATGAGGAAGACCGTGCTCACGGCGTCGGGGAAGAAGAGCGCGATCGCTCCGACAAGCGTGAGCGCGACCCCCGGCACCAGGGAAAACGTCCAAAGCTTCGGCTGCACCGAGCGCCTCCTCACTGCGCCTGCGATGAGCACGATGCCGGAAGCTGCCATGAACGCTCCTGCAAGCGCCACCAGTACAGCACCGGTGAGCTCCGGCCATGCCAGAAGCGCGACTCCCAGCAGCACCAAGAGCACGCCCCACGCTAGGAAGATCCACCCGCTGCGGCGCACCGCTTCTCGGTCCCTCGGCCACGGTGACAACATCGCGAATGCCCCTTTCTCT
>JAVERH010000106.1:0-7570 GCA_034007245.1 Coriobacteriia bacterium
CGACTGGCACGCATCCTACGCACTGGGTAGAGCGAGTGTCGACCCCTACGTGGAAGGTACGGGTGCTATCGGCTACAGGGGCGACGGGGGATCGGAAGAAGGGCGGTGATCGAGGGTTTGTGAGCGTCACTAAGATGCCATGGCCCGCTATACTCTCGCTTACCCTTTGCGTGATCGGCGATATACAGCCCGCTGAGGGATGCGGGGGCCACGTTCGTTGTCTTTCGAGAGGATCCGGACCACGTGACAGACCAACAGCACTCCAACGATCCGCTCCACGGGATCACACTCGAGATGATGTTGAAGCGGCTTGTGAACAAGTACGGGTGGGACGGGCTCGCAAAACGCATCCGGATCAACTGTCTGAAGAACGACCCCACGATCCCATCGGTGCTGAACTTCCTGCGGAAGACCCCGTGGGCGCGGGCGAAGGTCGAGGAGCTGTACCGGAACTCGAAGTTCTGGACTCGCGACTGACTACCCGATCGCAGCGACCGCTCTTACCGGTGAGCCGTCTGCGTGGGCAAAACGCAGTGGGTAGCACGAGAACTCGAAACTCTTGCCGATCAGTTCGTCCAGGTCGGCGAGGTTCTCGATGATGAGGACGCCGGCGCCGAGCAGTACGTCGTGCACGCGCATCTCGCTCACCCCCACCGGGTCCACGGAGATCGCATCCACGCCGACGCCTTTGACGTCCAGGTCCACCAGCCACTGCGCGGCCTCAGGCGTCAGTGTGGGAAATTCCTCGAAGTAGCCCGGCAAGTCCCATTGCGAATGCCATCCGGTGTCGAGCAAGACGAAGTCGGCAGTCTCGATGTGCTTACGATAGGGCCGCAGTAATTCGATGCCGATCGTGCCGTCATCCACTCCGCGAGCATCGACCACGCAGGCAGGCCCGACGAACGCATCAACGGAGTACTCGTCGAGCGTCTTCCCGCCAGCGATCAAGTGCGCAGGGGCGTCCATATGGGTGCCGGTGTGCGTGAACATCACGATCTCATGCTCGAGGAACCCCTGTTTCTCGATGGAGGCGCCGACCCTGAACCTTGGCGGCTCGGTATCCGGGTACACAGGCATAGCGGGCTCTATCATCCGGGTCAGATCGTGGTAGTGCACGGGTGCTCCTTCTTCGGCTTTCAGCCAGTGCAGGGTTCAATGATACTGCCCATCGTGATGTGGCACACCACACCGCGCTGGTGTCCTCTGCTTTGCCGTTAGTCGTTCGCCAGATATACTCGCAACATGCTTCAAGCCGTGCGAACAACGGAGCTCTCATGAGAGTACTGATCTCTATCGACGACACTGACGATGCTTTCAGCAAAGGCACGGGAGAGATCGCCGAGATGATCGCCGCCGAACTCGTGAGCGCGGAGTTGGCGACTGTCGGACGAGTCACGCGACACCAGTTGCTCATCCATCCTGACATCGACTACACATCACACAACAGCTCGATGTGCTTTGTAGCGGAGATCGCCGAGGACTCCCTGAGTCAGGTTATCGCATCATGTGCCGGGAAGTTGGCCGCAGAGAGTGTGGAGGCTGCCGATCCGGGCCTGGCGGTCGTTCCTGTCGACAGGCTTGTCGACCCGGGGCGTCTGATGGCGTTCGGGTTGGAGGCGAAGGAGCGCGTCATCGCCAAAGACGAAGCGTATGCACTCGCCGAGGCATTGGGTGTGCATCTCTCGGAGCATGGCGGTACAGGTATCGGCGTGATCGGCGCTCTGGCCGGGGCGGGTCTGAAGCTGACCGGGAACGATGGTCGTTTCAAGGGTAAGTTCCGTCTGTCTGCAGATGAGCAGGGAGCCACAGAGGTAGCGCACATAAAGCTCCAGGGTGTCGATGCGGTCCGGACGTTGGATGGCGATGAGTTGAATGACGACGAGCGAGTTCTCGTAGGCGATGAGTGCAAGCTCATTCTCCGAGACGGGATCGCTGTCTTGATGGTCAAACCCAGCGACGGCGCGTCGGCCGCCGCATGGACCGTGGTGGACCGCATGGCTCTCAGGTCGTTCTAGCGCAATGGCGCCTATCTCTCATACACCCTCAGGAGCCGTCTTCGTAGGAGATCTCGATAGTGCTGCCGATCTCGTGGAGACCTTTTCGCTCGCATCCGGGTGTGGCGGCTATTCGCGCGATGATGATGACGAGTGCTACGTGAGCGGTGACGAGCTAACGTGCTTCAACTGCAGGGGACGTCGCTGGGTCTCTGAGGGCTTCACCTGCATGAAGGGGCTGTTGTCCGAGTAGGACGCCGCGGTGGTGCGCACTATCGCGATAGTGCGGGTACCTTCATACTCGGGTTCACTGACATCCTGAGGGAGTGGTAGATCGTGGCAAACGAGACGACTTGGCGACCCCACAACACACACGGCAAGCTTTCCGCCGCCCGACAGGCGGGGCTTCCGGACACGGCGTTCGCATTTCCCGGCACACGCGAGCTGCCGCTGACCGACGAGGGGTACGTGAGGCTTGCGATCGAAGGCTTCAGCGAAGTCATTGACGTTTCGAATGAGGATCGCGATCTGGCGTTTGCGAACCTCCAGAGGGCGGCCGGTTTCTACCGGGTCCAGATGCGCGAGACAGACTGGCGTCAGCTCGGCACGCTGCAGGCTGATGCGCCATACAAACGTTCCAGTCAGGCCGGCCGAACCGGTCGCTAGAGGCCCGATACGCGGCAGAAAATGCCAGGCCTTGTCTCAGGACCACGCGCGTTTCAAGCGTTCAGCAGTGGGCGAAGCGTAGGAGATATCACATCCCCGGATACCGTTTCCGGCCGCCCGTCATCACCGTGAGCAGCGGTAGCACCGAGGCTCCCATGAGCCACTTGGCCAGCGTGGGCTCGGTTCCGTAGAGGATCGCTCCTGCAAGCAGCAGCGCTGCGAAGACGAGAGCGCTCGCGACACCCCTGATGCCGCGTTCCACGCGGCGGACGCGCAGGTCCAGAAGCGGCGTGCGTACGCTTAGTTCGCCACGCTCCACGAGCGACATCACCCGGTCGGCCCGGGCTGGCAGGCCGATAGTGGTCTTGAGTACTTTGGTGCCCTCGGTGAGCAGCGTTTGCCAGGTGGACTGCTCCTCATCGGAGATCAGTCGGGTGGCGTACGGCGCGATCGCGGACCACATGTTGAAGTCGGGATCGAGCCCGCTGCACATACCCGAGAGGATAGCGACGGTCCTGCCGAGAAGCAGTAGGTTCCCGGGAAGCTGGAAGGGGAGGTCCAGCATCAGGTCGCGGAACTGGAGCCCGAAACTCATCATCTCGGTGTGATCCATGTTGCGCAGGTCGTCCATATCCATGCCGCCAAAACGGTCGAACAGCTGCATACTTGCGCGTTCGATCATCTCGGTGTCGGCGCCAGGAAGCAGTACATCGAGCGTTTTGAGCGCTGCGACCAACCGTGCGCCATCCTGCAGACCGATAGCGATGACGCCCTCGCGTAGACCGGCCTTGAGGTTCTCCGGTACGAGACCCATCATCCCAAAATCGATGAACGTCAGCCTCCAGGCGCGAGATCCGTTCTCGTGCGTCTCATCGAGGGGAGTGATGAAGAGATTGCCCGGATGCGGGTCGGCGTGGAAGAAGCCGTCGTCGAAGATCTGCTGGAGGTAGGTGTCGAAGAGCACTGCGGCGACCTCGGCACGATCGATACCGGCTGCCGTGATCCCTTCGTAGTCACCGAGCTTGATGGCCGTGACATCCTCGAGCGTGAGCACACGACGTGCGGTCAGGTCCCAGACGACACGCGGCACATGTACGCGGGGGTGCTCGGCGAACAGCTCGCTGAACCGCTCGGCGTTGCCCGCCTCGGCGAGGTAGTCGATCTCCGCGCGAGTCGTGGTGGCGAACTCCTCTATGAGCGCTTTCACATCGGCTCGTCGGCTCACTGGCTTGTAGCGCTCCAGCCATCCACCCACGCGGCGTATGGCGGCAAGGTCGACCTCGACGATGTCGCTGATCCCGGGGCGCTGGACTTTGACGATGACGTCGGCAAAGCCGAGCGCCGTGGCGTCCTCGTCGTTGAGTCGTGCCCGGTGCGCCTGTCCGAGAGAGGCGGCGGCCACCGGCGCTTCATCGAACCATGCGTAGTGGACGAGCAGCGGCTGCGCAAGCTCCGCCTCGGCGAGCGCCCGGATCGCCGCGAACGGCTCGGGTGCGACTTCGTCCTGCAGGCCGGCGAGCTCTTCGGTGATCTCGGGCGGAAGAACGTCGAGTCGGGTGGAGAGGAACTGCCCCACCTTGATCATGAGGCCGCCCATACTTGCGGCAAACGCCCGGAAGCGTGCGGCGGTACGCCGGTTACGCTCCGGGCGGTTGCGACGCGAGAGTGCGCCCATGCCGACACGCGGCATGATGATCTCCCAGAGGACGAAGCCGAGGATCATCCGGCCGAAGAAGAGCACGATGCGCCAGTAGCGTGCGCGGAGCTGTGAGGGCTTCATCCGTCCTCCGGAGTCGGTGCGGGCAGGGGCGGGCAGTGCGCCGGGGTCTAGTCCTCGGCGAGGATCGTATAGAGCTGTTTGCGTGCGTCGTTCAGGATCTCGGTAGCGGCAGCAAGCTGCTCACGTGTGCCGCCCCGACCGAACTGTGCGAGTACCGGCATGAGCTTGGTCGCGGCTTCGCGAAGCTCGGCTGAGCTCTGCGTGTTCTGCGCGACACTCTCCCATGGTGCAGGCTGGTCCTTCATCTCGGCTACGGCTTCAGTGCCGGCCGGGGTGAGGTTGAAGACCTTCTTGCCCGAGGATTCCTCGGCGCTTATGAGGTCCTCATCGGCAAGCAACTGGAGCGTGGGATAGACGGAACCGGCGCTGGGGCTCCAGGCGCCGCCACTGCGTGTGGAGAGCTCCTGGATGATCTGGTAGCCGTGCATGGGCTCTTCAGCGAGTAGACGGAGGACCGCTGTGCGGATGTCTCCGCGACGGGCTCGCGGTCCGATGCGGCCACCATGGCCGTGCGGGTGTCCTGCGACAAAGGGATGCTGGAAGGGGTGGTGTGCGAAGCGTGGGGTCGATCCGGCCTGGCTACGGCACTCATCAGTGGGGTGATGGCTATGCATTACGAGTCCTTTCTAGTGTCTATATCGCGATATATCGCGAACTATCGGGATAGTAGCAGGTTGCATGCCAAGATGGACGGATGCCATGCCCGAGGGAGGTGCGGCTGTGCGGTTCGCGATACAGGCGGGTTCTTGGTGTGCCTATCGCTCGGACTCGTAGTCGGCTCGCCGGGCGCGCCACTGGATCTCTTCGAGCACCTTATGGTTGTTCCCCAGTAGCTCCGCGATGAAGCCGAACATAGCGAGCTGTGCACCGATGAGGGCGAACACGGCCGCTAGTATGAGTGACTGTACGTGTCCACCACCGTTCCCGGTGGCGAAGAAGTATAGGAACCGCAGTCCGATCAGGATCGCAAGAGAGCCGAGTACGAGTCCCGGGACCATGAAGAAGCGCATCGGTCGGTACGTCACGAAGATGCGGACGATGGTGATGATCGAGCGCTTGATATACGAGGGGATGCTTCGGACGAGTCGCGACGGCCGCAGATCCGGGTTCACGCGGATCGGGACCGACGTGATCGCCATGCCCTTCTGGCCGGCCTGGATGATGGTCTCGAGCGTGTAGGTGTACTCGTTGAAGACGTTGAGACGCATCGCCGCCTCGCGGCTTATCGCGCGGAACCCGCTGGGCGCATCGGGTATGTCGGTCTTGCTCGCGACACGCACAGCCCACGATCCGAGCCGCTGCAGTCCCTTTTTGACCGGCGAGAAGTGCTCGATATGCTTGATCGGACGAGCTCCGACGACTATGTCGGCCTGTCCGAGGAGGATCGGTCCCACCAGCAGTGGAATGTCCTCGGCTTCGTACTGATTGTCCGCATCGGTGTTGACGATCACGTCAGCGCCGGCGCGAAGGCATGCATCGACTCCGGTCATGAAAGCGGCCGCAAGACCCCGGTTGTGGGTGTGCGTGACGATATGGTCCACGCCCTCGGTGCGGGCGACCTCCGCCGTGTCATCTGCGCTACCGTCGTCGATGATGAGCCACTCCACAGTCTCGAAGCCTTCGACGTGACGGGGCAGGGCGCGAAGCGCGATCGCAAGCGTCTCTTCCTCGTTGAAGCATGGCATCTGGATGATGAGCTTGCTCACCTGCGACCGACCTTTCCATCAACTGGCTGCATCAGTACGTGTATCGTCCACGCGATTATCGCGCCCACGCACAGGAATACAACCGGTACCACGTGGAAGGCTACTCGGTTGAAGCTGTCCGTCCAGCCGAGGTGGCCGGGGTGTGCGCTGGCGTGTACGGCCCATGCAGCAGCGAGGAACATCGGTACGGTCCAGCCACCCAGTACGAGCAGCATGTCTTTATGGTGCCGGATGGAGACCATCGCCGAGATGACCAGGATACCGGGAACCGCGTACCAGAGCAGTCCCCATTCGCCATCGGTGAGTAGGTTGCCGAGCATGATCCTTGCAGTGTCCGGTGTCTGCTCGGCGATCACAGCCACGCCCATGGCAGCGATCACTGCAAGGCCCAGCGCGATGGTGAGCCCATGGCGTGCGCTCACGTCGCGGGCGCGCTTCTGTCGCGATATCAGCCAGAATGCCACACCGAGTGCGGCGTGTAAGGCCAGCAGCGCCACGGCCATTCGCCCCGAGAGTTTGGGGCTGGCCCAGAGACCATCACGTACGATCGCTGCGCCGAAGACGACCAGGTTGACCGCAAGATGAGGTGCATAGGTCGCCACGACGGAATGGCCCGGATCACGTGAGTCTCGCAGTGCGATGACGCCGGCGCTGATCAGTGGGATGACGGCGTACGCGAGGCCGTCAGGTCGCGAGAGTACGATGCCGGCTGCCGCCAGGCCTGCGACGGAGAGCCAGGCGGGCTCGGCATCCTCTGAGGCCAGGGCGACCGCGACGACACCGAGTAGGACGTAGAGCGCGGTCAGCATGTGGCTGTGGATGTAGATGGAGTGGAACAGGAAGAACGGATGAGCGGCCAGCCCGATCACGGCCGCCATGCTTCCAAAGAGTGCTGCTCCTGCCGTTGTGATGCCGCGGTTCCTACGAAGGACGGCCATCGCAAGGATCGCAAGCACCGACAGAGCGATGAGGGGGTAGATCGTGAAGAGCCACTCGCCACCGAACGCGCGGTAACCTGCGCTCATCGCAGGGATGATCGCGGCCCGCTCGCTCATGATGCGCTCGAACAGCACGCCGGTGTCGGCAAGACGCATGGCGGTCGAGGCGTAGCCTCCCCAGGAGTCAGCCGTGAATACGAATGCTCCGGTGGCCGAGGACACGGCGGTAAGCACTGCAGCTGCGGCGAGAGTGGCTACAGGGACACCCATCGTAGACCACCCCGATGTCGTTGGTCGGCGACTCCGGGCGGTGCGGTCGTTCGGCGCGATCTCTGGTCGGACGGGGCCGGCGGCGGCGCGAAGACCTATCGCCATGAGTACGGCGGTGAGTGAGCCGAGCAGTGGTGTGAGCCACCAGGAGAACGCCGTCCACGTGAGTGAGTGAAGTGCGGCGGCCAGAGGCCAGCAGAGCAGGCCGACGGGCAC
>JAVERH010000107.1:0-7560 GCA_034007245.1 Coriobacteriia bacterium
CATCGAAGTCACGAAGGAGGGCAAGGAACGCGGTCAGGGCGTGGGCTATCTCGGCGATGGCACGATGGTGGTCATCGCGGACGGTGTCGGCTGGATCGGCGCTGAGATCGAAGTGCGTGTCACCACCGTGCTGCAGACCGCAGGCGGGCGCATGATATTCGCGAAGCCGGTGACGTCCGAGTGAACACTGTGATCGTCGTCGCGGGTGGCACCGGTGAGCGACTCGCTCGTGAGGGCGGCAAGCAGCTTGCCCGTGTCGCCGGTCTTCCGGTGCTCGAGCAGACCATCCGTGCGTTTGAGGGCGCAGTCCTCGTCGATGCGATCGTGGTGGTCGCTCATCCCGATCGGGTCGATGAGTATCGTCAGGAAGCGGTCATCCCTTCGGGCGCCACAAAGGTCCTGGACGTGGTCCCGGGTGGTGCGACCCGCATGGACTCGGTTCGAGCGGGTCTCGCGGCTGTTCCCGCAGAAAGCGCGGTGATCCTGGTGCACGATGGCGCCCGCCCGCTTATCACTCCGGAGCTGATCGACGCCGGGATCACGAGACTGGAGAACGATCGCTCACTTGATGGCATCGTCATCGGCCACCCGTCTTACGACACACTCAAGTTCGTGGACGACGAGGGTCGCATCAGTGGGACTGCTGACCGTGCGGCGATCTGGGCTGCACAGACGCCGCAGGTCTTCCGTGCCGAGGTGCTTCGGTCGGCCTACGAGCGTGCTGCCTCTGAGGGTTGGGCTGGCACTGACGATGCGTCGTTCGTGGAGCACGCCGGTGGTCATGTCATGATGCACGTTGGTCCGCGGGATAATATCAAAGTAACGGTGCCCGAGGATCTGTCCTCGGTGGACAGGCTCCTGCGTACGCGAAGAGGGGAGTCCGGTGTGGACCGTACAAGGATCGGCCTGGGCTATGATGTCCACGCATTTGCGGATGAGCGTCCGCTCGTGCTGGGTGGGGTGGATATACCCTACAGTCGCGGGTTGGCGGGACACTCCGACGCCGACGTCCTAGTGCATGCGCTGATGGATGCGATCCTCGGTGCGATGCGCGAGGGGGATATCGGCAAGCTCTTCCCGGATACCGACGGCGCATATGCCGGGATATCGAGCATAGAACTCTTGCGTCGCGTAGCGAAGCTGATGCGGGGGCGAGGCTACGAACTTCTCGATGCCGATACCCTTCTTGTACTGGAAGAGCCGAAGATCGCTCCTTACCGTGAAGCGATGCGTGTCGCGATGGCCGATGCTTTGGGTGTCGACGCGCGTTGTGTGGGAGTGAAGGCGACCACGACTGAGAAACTCGGCTTCATCGGTCGCAGTGAGGGTGTAGCGGCCGAAGCTGTGGTGCTGCTACGGTGCTCGAACGTGATTGACACTGCATCCGAGGTGACGTGATAGTTGTGCGGCATGACGTTTGAGCATGAACGACGGGAGGTCGTTGATAGATGATCGCACGTCTGCGTGCGGACGTCATCGCAGTGAAGGAGCGCGATCCGGCGTGTCCTTCGTCGTTCTCCGCGCTGACTAACTATCCGGGGCTCTGGGCGGTATGGTTCCATCGTGTCACTCATAGGCTGCATCGATCGGGCCATGTCTGGCTCGCGAGGCGCATCAGCCAGAGGGTGAGGCGTTCGACCGGGATCGAGATACACCCCGGCGCGACCATCGGTGAGCGGTTCTTTATCGACCATGGCATGGGTGTCGTGATCGGCGAGACGACCGTCATCGGAGACGATGTCACTATCTACCAGGGCGTGACCCTGGGTGGGACCGGTAAGGAGCATGGCAGGCGGCACCCCACGCTGGAGGACTTCGTCGTGGTTGGTGTAGGAGCCACCATTCTCGGCAATATCCGCATCGGGCGTGGTACGCGGGTGGGTGCGGGAGCGGTCGTCGTCTCCGAGGTGCCCGCCAACTGCACTGTCGTCGGCGTGCCGGGCCGCATCGTCGTTCGCGAGGGCAAGCGCGTCGATACGATCGACCTGCATCACGAGGACCTGCCCGACCCCGTGGTGGAGATGTACCGGGCACTCCATCGTCGTATGGACAAGATCGAGGCGCGGCTGGCACGAGATGAAGACATGAGTGCCGAGGCGGCTCAGGCGCCTGGGGCCGACACGATGCAAGGAGAGGATGACGATGGCCATCCGGGTCTATAACACGCTCACCCGAAGCAAGCAGGAGTTCGTGCCACGCGAACCGGGTGTCGTATCGATGTACGTATGTGGGCCGACCGTCTACAACCACATCCACATCGGTAACGCCCGTACGTTCCTCACGTTCGATGTCATCAGGCGATACCTTGCGTTCCGGGGGTTCGACGTGAGGTTCGTGCAGAACATCACCGACGTCGATGACAAGATCATCGCACGTGCGAACGAAGAGGGCAGGGAGCCGGCTGAGGTAGCTGTCGAGTACACACAGGCGTTCCGGGACGCGATGGATGCGCTCGGTGTGCTACGTCCGACGGTCCAGCCCAAGGCGACCGAGACTATCGATGCGATGATCGAGATGATCGCCCGGCTTATCGAGCGCGGTCATGCATATGACGTCGATGGCGATGTCTACTTCTCGGTGCGGAGTTTCAGCGGCTACGGGAAGCTATCCGGTCGCAACATCGACGAACTCGAGAGCGGCTCCCGGGTGGGCGTTGACGAGCGTAAGAACGACCCGCTCGATTTTGCGCTCTGGAAGGCTGCCAAGCCTGGTGAACCACACTGGTCGAGCCCCTGGGGCGAGGGACGTCCGGGCTGGCACCTCGAGTGCTCGGTCATGTCCGAGCGCGAGCTCGGTCTCACCTTCGATATCCACGGTGGTGCAAGTGACCTGATCTTCCCACACCACGAGAACGAGATAGCGCAGTCCGAGGCTGCGACGGGTAAACTGTTCGTCCGCTACTGGATGCATGGCGGTCTGCTGCAGGTCGATCAGGAGAAGATGAGCAAGTCGCTCGGCAACTTCCTACTGCTGAAAGACGTGCTTCAGCGTTATCCTGCGCCAGTCGTCCGAGTCCTGATGTTGCAGACGCACTACCGCAGCCCGCTCGACTTCTCGACCGATCGTCTCGACGAGGCTGCGCGTGCGTACGAGCGTCTCATCACCCCGGTCCGCAACTTCAATTGGGCGAAGCGTAACCGCGCACTCAGCGATCTACCCGAAGCGACACCGTCGGTTATCCAGTCGCTTGCGGCTGCGCCTGAGGCCGCTCGTACCCAGTTTGTAGAAGCTATGGATGACGACTTCAACACAGCAGGTGCGCTTGCCGCGATATTCGATCTCGTCCGGTTGGTCAACAGCTTTCTCGAGAATCACGGTATCGGCGCAAATGCGCGCTATGCAGGGTACGTGGAGGCCGCATCCGGCGCGATCGTGGAGCTGCTCGGTGTACTCGGTGTCACGGTCGCAAAAGAGGAGGGCGCGAGCGAGTATCCGTCGGCGGTCCTCGGCCTTGCGCGTGACTATGCGGGCTACGAGGGGTCTGATGCGAGGGCGGCCGTCGAGGCGCTCCTGACAGCCCGCGCGGTCGCGCGTTCCGAGCGCAACTGGGCGGCTGCTGATGGCGTGCGGGACGGCCTCGCTGCACTCGGCTTCACGGTCGAGGATACGGCTG
Source organism: Coriobacteriia bacterium (assembly GCA_034007245.1). GTDB lineage: Bacteria > Actinomycetota > Coriobacteriia > Anaerosomatales > Anaerosomataceae > Anaerosoma. The sequence continues at coordinate 3,614 of JAVERH010000107.1, forward strand.
CCGGGGCGCGCGTCACGTACCGTGATCGTGGGTGAGCGCTTCATGGCTGAGCTGATAGAAGGTCGCAACGCAGTCCTGGAGGCACTGCGTTCAGGGGTCCGGATCCAGCGGATCATGCTCGCAGAGGGCCTGAAGCCCAACTCCGTGACGAACGAGATCGTCTCGCTCGCATCTGTGGCGAACATCTCGATGGAGAAGGTTGCCCGTGCCGCGCTCGACTCGCAGAGCGCCCGCGGTGCGCATCAGGGTGTCATCGCGATCACGACGCCCTTCCAGTATGCGCGACTCGAGGATGTGATCCGATCGATCGAGGGTCGGTCCCGCGCACTCGTCGTCGTCCTCGACCACGTCACCGACCCGGGGAACCTCGGTGCGATCATCCGTTCGGTGGAGGTGGCGGGTGGTAGTGCTGTCATCATTCCCCGCGAGCGTTCTGCAAGCATCGGACCGATCGCCCACAAGGCTTCTGCCGGTGCGACATCACATCTTCCTGTGGTGCGTGTCGTGAATATCGGCCAGGCGATCGCTACCCTGGTCGATGCGGGGATGTGGGTGGGTGGTGCTGACGAGCGTGCGGATGCCGACCTGTGGCACGCACCGCTCGAAGGTCGCCTGGTGCTCGTCATGGGGGCCGAAGGGGCGGGGCTCGCGCGTCTCGTTCGCGAGCGATGTGACTTCCTGGTCTCCATCCCGGTCGCGGGTAAGGTCTCATCACTCAATGTCGCGCAGGCGACGAGTGTACTCGCGTTCGAGTGGGCTAGGCGTGGCTGATGGGTAGGCACCATCTCATCATCGATGGGTACAACGTGATGTACGCGCATCCCGAGTATGGGTCTCTTGCGCGGCAAGACATCGACGTGGCACGTGCGCAGCTCGTGAACGATCTCACGATGCTTGCCGTGCAAGAGGAAAAGGTGACCGTCGTCTTCGACGGGGGCGGTAACCCTCACTCCGATGGCGCCCCGCATCGCATCGGTGGCCTGACGGTACTCTTCTCTCCTGCCGGCATGACGGCGGATACGGTCATTGAAGCGCTTGCGCAACGTGCTCGTGAGCGGGATGAAGTGGTCATGGTGGTGACATCGGACCGTGCGACTCGCGATGTGGTCAGGTCGGGGAGCGTGTCGATCCGGTCCGCCGAGTCGTTCATCGATGACATCACGCGGGCGCGAGAGGCTGATTCGGTACCGCGGCCCGCACGCCGAATCGCGCTTTCCGAACGAATCGACCCTGTGGTGAGCGCAAGACTTGCACGCTGGGCCCGCGGCTAGTATCTCTTGTTCTGCGGGTAGGGGCTGGCGTCGGAAGGCGTTTCTCTGCGGTGGAATCTGATGGTTCATGAAGATAATCAGTGCGAGACATCAGGTTTGTTCAGGCTTTCCGGAATTCGTTGACAGCCCCCTTGCCGATGCTATGGTCGTTAAAGATTCACGAGCACCGTGCAGGGCGCAGCCGGTATCTGCGCCATTCCTCCCCCTTGAGCCTGTGGGGGGTTTTCGGGAGGGAACTGGGCATTGCAAAGGACACTTGGCGACTCACGACGTAGACTCGATCGCTGTGATGAGATTACGCTCATTCAGGCTGCTCAGGAGGGGGACGAGGCCGCCAGCGCGGTACTCGTGTCACGCTACAAGGGATTCGTGCGGTGCAAGGCGCGTTCCTACTTTCTTGCAGGCGCCGATCGTGATGACGTCATCCAGGAAGGTCTGATCGGCCTGTACAAGGCGATTCGTGACTATGACCCTTCCCGTCGGGCCAGTTTCCGCTCGTTCGCGGAACTGTGTATCACCCGTCAGCTGATCACGGCTATCAAGTCGGCCAGCCGTCAGAAGCATTCGCCGCTCAACACATACGTCTCACTCAGTCGTCCCACCGGGACCGATGATGAGGGCGATCGTGTTCTTGCCGATATCCTAGCCGCTCGTGAAGTCTGTGATCCTGCGGAGATCGTGATCGCGGCATGGGAGACTGCAAGCATCCGGGAGGGTTTTCTTCAGGTGTTGTCACCCCTCGAGATCGAAGTGCTCCGTCTGTACGTCGAGGGCAAGTCGTACCAGGAGGTCGCTGAGTCGCTCCATCGCGGTGTCAAGTCGATCGATAATGCGCTGCAGCGCATAAAGCGCAAGATCGAGTTCCAGATCGAGGTCTGCCGCGCGTGCTAAACGGTAGCCGCGCCCGACTGGCGCCGCTACAATAGGCGCGCGCCGGCGTAGCTCAATGGCAGAGCAATCGCCTTGTAAGCGATAGGTTGTGGGTTCGACTCCCTCCGCCGGCTCCATCACACATCACGGCTCGGGCATTCGTCCGGGCCGTTGGTATACCTGATGCAGCGTGTGTCAGGGTCCTGGGTTACCATAGGCCAAGAGTCTGGTGTGTGCGGGCATATGTAGTTCGGGAGGTGTAGGGATGGGTCTCACAGGTGCGGCTCTCACGAGCGAAGTAGCCAAGAGGATCGTCGGCGCGTATCTGGCGCGTAACGGAGGAGTGAACGTCACCATCTCACCGGCCGAGCGCATGTCTGCCGATGGCGTCGACATCACGTATATGATCGCAGGTAGGCCGACGACGGCTCGCGTCCAGGCTGACTGCTACTTCGGCACCGATAGTGAGAAGGTCGCTGATCGCTCTCTGCCGCTGTACCGCATGGAGTCGTCGACCTACGCACTTGAAGAGACCGCTGATGTCGCGACGAGGATGCCGGGCTGGATCTTCTCATCAGTGGCCGACGTGCTGCTGTACTATCGGATGGCGATCGGCCGCCCGGAGGCCGAGGTCTCAGCGTTGCTTGGCTCTCCCGATGAGGTGTTTTTCTCTGAGCTCGGTATCGAACGCGATGAGTTGCAGGTGATCCCCCTGCCAGCGCTTCGTACCTGGTTTGCCCGGGAGGCAGATCGGTTCACACCTCGTCCGGTCTTCGCGAACGGTCGGATGTCATGGTGCCGTATCGTGCCGATCTCGGACTTGGTGTCGGCCATTTCTGATGTGCGCGTGATCGATTCGGTCTATGGTTCGCTTGGAGCGGGGTAGGGGTGTGTGTCTGTAGGATGGTCATTGGATACGCCCGGCACCGTTGTAGTCGTTGACACCCCTCTTGGCGATGCAGTAGTATTCCACTCGCCTGTCGCCAGGCAAGCAACTTGAAAACGTGATAGAGCACGGCTTTTTTATTGTCGGGAGTGTGCCCGAGTGGCTAAAGGGGACGGGCTGTAAACCCGTTGGCTATGCCTTCCCTGGTTCGAATCCAGGCGCTCCCACCACGACATCCCCGCCTTGCATGTATGAGGCGTACCGCCCACATAGCTCAGTCGGTAGAGCACTTCCTTGGTAAGGAAGAGGTCACCGGTTCAAGTCCGGTTGTGGGCTCCATAGTCCCCGTGCCGGCCGCCTGGCCGACTCGAGGCGGCGTAGCTCAGTTGGTTAGAGCACACGGTTCATACCCGTGTTGTCACTGGTTCGAATCCAGTCGCCGCTACCAGGCATCAGACGCTTCCGCTCCGGCGGAGCGAGCACGAGATAGCACAGCACCAATGAGACAAGACACTGCGATCCTCGCGCCGCGAGGGGGTGCAGGCCGGAGACGGGATCTATGCCCGCGACCGGCGCGGTCGCCAGTAGATCCCAGAAGGAGGAGACTCATGGCCAAGCAGAAGTTCCAGCGCACCAAGCCACACATGAACGTCGGCACCATCGGTCACGTCGACCACGGCAAGACCACGCTCACCGCCGCGATCACGAAGACTCAGGCTGGCAAGGGCATGGCTGACTTCACGCCGTTCGACAAGATCGACAAGGCTCCCGAGGAGCGTGAGCGTGGTATCACCATCGCTATCTCGCACGTCGAGTACGAGAGCGACAAGCGTCACTACGCGCACGTCGACTGCCCGGGTCACGCCGACTACGTGAAGAACATGATCACCGGTGCTGCCCAGATGGACGGCGCCATCCTT
>JAVERH010000108.1:0-7524 GCA_034007245.1 Coriobacteriia bacterium
GCCCCGTCGCAACGGTCAATGCCATCCCGGAGCCGGGTGAGGGAAACAAACTTCACATCGATCACGGTGTCGATCGCGAGTTGCTCGAGAAGATCATCAGGGGTATCGAAGACCTCTAACACAGGACGGAGTACGTATGCAGTCGGTCAAAGTCGTCATCACCGGTCCGTTCAACGCCGGCAAGACGACCTTCATCAAGGCAGTCAGCGAGATCACGGTGCTCTCCACAGAGCGTCAGGTCAGCGACACCTCGGGTGAAGGGAGCGGTGAGACCACCGTTGCTATGGACTTCGGCCGCATCACGGTCTCCGACGACGTGGTGCTGTACCTGTTCGGCACGCCGGGGCAGGAGCGCTTCTCGTTCATGTGGGAGACACTGTCGGAGGGCATGCTCGGGTTCGTACTGCTCGTGGATGCTGAGGATGAGGATTCGTTCGAGGATGCCAGGTCTATGATCGCCTTCTTCAGGAACATGTCCGATGTACCCTTTGTCGTAGCTGCGAACAAGGTCCTCGCGACCGATATCAAGAAGCTTCGGCAGGTCCGTTCGGCGATCGCACTCGAAGACGCGATACCGCTGCTCCCGGTCGATGCTCGCGAGAAGGAGAGTGTGAAAGCTGTGCTCCTGGGCCTGCTGTACCGGATTCTCGACAACATGAGCTGAGGTTCGGATGGTCGAGCGTTACTTCATATTTGGGGGCCTCGCGTTACTCCTGTCCGCGTTCGTAATGTACCTGTTCGAGTCGGTTGCTCGCCATCGCTGTGCAGTATGCAACGCCCGTCAGACTGTCGTGGGTTGTGAGGAGCCCCGCAGATCCTGCTTTCTGACCGGTGAAGACCGAGCGAGTCTCGCTTTCAGCAGTCAGTCCACCGGGGTGGCGGACGACGTATCTACTGACATGACATCCGAGGCTGTTCTTGCCGTCGACTCTCCGTTAAGCCTCTACGAGAGATCATCTCAGAGGATCGGCCGGGAGGGTACATCCCCATGGGCGCCGCTCCCTGTTGAAGCAGCGCGACATCCTGGCGTGGTGTTTGAGCTCGAAGAGCCGCAGCAGCTGGAAGTATCCGATTATCTGGTGTGCGGATCGGAGCAGGTCACGACACAGACCGTCTCTGAGCCGCAGCTGATCGGGCCGACGACCATCTACGAGTCACAGCCGGTCATACCCGCAACTTCCACGGATGAGTCGCCCGAGCCGATGAGTGTCCTTGGGACGATAGGAGTTGCTCAGCTCGAGCCCGAGTCACACCCCGAGTACTCGTTGGCCGATGAGCTCGAGCGGCTCATGAGTGCCGCCGAATCACAGTCCATGTTCCTGCCTCCGGAGGCGCACGGACAGACACTCGCATCGATGCCCATGCTTCCGCTAGAGCCTGCCTACGAGGCACCGCCGTCGCTACCGCCGCTGTCTAGGGGGGAAGCGCTGTCAGTGCCAAATCCTGCCGCACCGGTTGTGCCTGCGGTCACCGTGACCGCTGACTATGTGCTCATCGCACCGGTCGAGCTGCAGTTCACGGGAGGTGATGATCGCGTCGGCGTCAAGCCCGGTACGCGTAGCTACACGGAGTTCCAGCGCCTTGCTGGCATCATGCTGGGCGACCTTCAGGCTGCGCGCCGACGCTGATCCGGTGTGGGCCCTGTCACACTGAGGCATATCTGTCGTACTATCGGCTCGCAAGAGATTCGTGTCAGCATCGGGTAGCAGGGAAGAGGTGATCACCTGGTGGCAGAGGCCGGAGAACGGCTTGGGATGCTTCTGATGCGCGCTGGGCTCATCACGGATCGCCAGTTTGCGGATGCTAGCGAGATCCATAAGGTCACTGGTAGTCCACTCGGTAAGGTACTGGTGGATCTCGGGTACGCCACACAAGGCGGCATCCTCTCGGTGATGGCCAAACAGATCGGTATCCCGTATATCGATTTCAACGAGAAGCATCCGGACGCCAACGCGATTGCGCTCGTCCCGCGTGACCTTGCGACACGCTACACGCTCATGCCGATCGAGGTCGTCGATGACAAGCTCGTCGTGGCGATGGCGGATCCGCAGAACGTTCTGGCACTTGACGATCTGCGGATTATAACCGGGTACGAGATCCAGCCTGCGATTTCCACCAAGGACGACATCGTCATGGCGGTGGATGAGTACTACAAGGTCGCCACCACGATGAGCGATGAGGATCTCGGCGGGGGGGATGATCTCAAAGAGATCCTTCTGGAGGACATGACCGAGATCACCGATGATGCCCCGGTGGTGAAGCTCGTCAACTACATCATCAACAAGGCGGTCGCCGATCGAGCAAGCGACATCCATATCGAGCCACAGGAGAAAGACCTGCGTGTGAGGTATCGTGTGGACGGCGTGCTCCACGAGTTGATGCGGAGCCCGAAGTCCACCCAGCAGGCGATGATCAGTCGCTTCAAGATCATGGCCGATATGGATATCGCGGAGACCCGCAAGCCTCAGGACGGCCATACCGCACTCACGATCAACGGACATGCGATGGACTTTCGTGTCTCCACGCTACCGACCGTCTATGGCGAGCGGGTCGTGCTGCGTATTCTACGGAAAGACAATATCCTGCTGCGTCTCGAGGATCTCGGCTTCCTACCGGAGGCCCTCGAGCGGTTCGAGTCTTCGTTCCGTAAGCCCTACGGAGCGATTCTGGTGACAGGTCCGACGGGTTCGGGTAAGTCGACCTCGCTTTATGCGGCCATCAACGTACTCAATGACCCCGGCAGGCATATCCTTACTGCGGAGGATCCGGTGGAGTACCGTCTGGCTGGCGTGAACCAGGTGCAGATGAACAGTAAGGCGGGTCTGACCTTTGCCCGGGCGCTGCGGTCGTTTCTACGCTGCTCACCCGATATCATCCTCGTCGGTGAGATCCGCGACCAGGAGACGGCCAAGATCGCCATCGAGTCTGCGCTCACTGGACATCTCGTGCTCTCCACGCTTCACACGAATGACGCCGCCGGTGCTATCACCCGACTGACCGAGATGGGCGTGGAGCCGTTTCTCGTCGCATCATCGGTGGACTGCGTGCTCGCTCAGCGTCTTGCACGGCGTCTGTGTCCCGACTGCAAGGAAGAGTACGTTCCGCACAGACAGGTGCTTCTTGATGCCGGTTATGCGGAGGAGATGCTTCCCGATAAGCTCTGGCGTCCGGTCGGATGCAAGAAGTGTGGTGGGACCGGTTATCGAGGACGTCTCGGCGTGCACGAGGTTATGCTCGTGACCGAGGAGGTTGGCGATCTGTGCGTCAGGGAGGCGACTGCCGAGGTGATCCGCGATATGGCCATCGAGCAGGGTATGCTGACGCTCAAGATGGATGGACTCGAAAAGGTGCGGCAGGGGAGGACCTCGCTCGAGGAGGTTGCGCGTATCATTGTATAGTCGGCGGGTTCTACTGCCGATGTATGCTGTATCGTGTTTGTGAGATGACGGGGTAGAGAGGCTGACTCCATGGCAACGATCACCTTTAAGTACAACGTGCGCGACAAGACTGGCAAGGTCGTCAGTGGCAAGCTGGAGGGAGATAGCCGGGAAGCTGTATCCGCCAAGCTGCGGCAGATGGGGTATATCATCCTGGACCTCGAGCAGGATCGTCTGGGGCAACTGAGTAAGATCACGTTCGGTACGACGGTGAAGATGAAGGATGTCACCATCTTCGCCAGGCAGTTCGCTACGATGATCAACGCTGGTCTCTCCCTCACAAAGTGCCTAGGTATCCTCGGTGAGCAGGCCGAGAACAAAGAGATGCGCGACATCATCAACCAGCTCAACAAAGACGTTGAGGCCGGTCAGTCACTCTCCGAGGCGATGATGAAGCACCCGAAAGTATTCCCGCCTCTCTTCTACAATATGATCAAGGCCGGCGAAACGGGCGGTGTGCTCGATGAGGTCCTCCTAAGGGTCGCAGATCTGTTCGAGTCCGATGCCGCTATTAAAGGACGTATCAAGTCAGCGATGACATATCCGCTCGCGATGCTTGGCCTTGTGTTGGTGATCATGACCGCTATGATGATCTTCGTCGTTCCGACGTTTGAAAAGATGTTCGCTGACATGGGTGGTGAGCTTCCATTGCCCACACAGATACTGGTAGACATCTCCAAGGGGGCGACCAGTTGGCCCGGCGCGGTGTTCGTGGCAGTCGTGATCGCTATCGTGGTGGCATTCAAGCTCTGGGTCGGCACGGGCTCGGGTCGCTATATCTGGGATGGTATCGTCTTGCGTATGCCGATCGTCGGCCCCATGCAGAGAAAGACGGCTGTCGCGCGCTTCAGTCGTACCTTCGGCACACTGGTGACCGCAGGGGTCCCCATTCTCTCGGCTATGGATATCGTTGCAGACACTTCGGGCAACGAGGTGGTCGCACGTGCGCTGAAGGGTGCGCGGGCCGCTGTCAAAGAGGGAGAGACGATAGCCAAACCGCTCGGTGAGTCGCCGGTGTTCCCCTCGATGGCCGTGCAGATGGTGGCCGTGGGTGAGGAGACAGGTGCACTCGACATCATGCTCGAGAAAGTGGCCGACTTCTATGATGAAGAAGTGAAGCAGGCCGTCGATGCACTGACATCCATCCTTGAGCCGATCATGATGGCGGTGCTCGGAGTCATCGTGGGCGGAATGGTCATTGCGCTATACCTGCCGATGTTCATGTCGGTGACGTTGGTGCAATAACGCCGAGTTGGGCTAAAGTTGGTAGCGCTAATGCCGATATATGGTAGTGAGCGAGCAGATGCTCGCGTATTCCGTAAGGGAAAGGGAGGTGAACATCGATGCGGATGTTCAAGAAGGATGAGGGTTTCACCCTCGTAGAGCTTATGGTCGTTGTCTTGATTATTGGTATTCTTGTTGCGGTTGCAATCCCAGTGTTCAATGCGGCGAGTGAGAGTGCTCGTTTGCGTAGTTGCCAGGCCAACATGCGTACCATCGAGGGCGCTGCTGAGCAGTACCTCGCTGCGGGTGGTACCAATGCGCGCACTGACATTACTACTGACTGGACGGCTGCACTCGTGCCGGCCTATATCAATGATGAGCCGTTCTGTCCTGCTGATGGCACTTCTGCATACACGTATGCACAGAAAGGAACGAGCGGTACATACGAGGCTACATGTGGTTTCAGTAGCCCGCACGCGCACTTCTAGGATCCTTTGAGTTACACGTAAGACGAGAAGACCGTCGACTTAAGTCGACGGTCTTCTCCTGCTATCGCATACTCTGGTACCGTCGTCATGGAGCGTGCAGGACTGGACAGTAGACGGTAGGAGGCCTCGTGTCCGTACTCTCTGGGTGGCTCTTTGCCCTCTTGATGGGTGTGTTCGGTCTTGTCTTTGGTAGCTTCGCCAATGTGGTGATCTGGCGGGTGCCTCGGGGGGAGTCCATCGTAGGCCCGGGGTCGCACTGCCCAGCGTGCGATGCGCCCATCGCTTGGTACGACAATATACCCGTGCTTTCTTGGGTCGTCCTTCGCGGCGAGTGCCGCGCGTGTCATACATCGATCGCGATCCGATACCCACTCGTGGAGCTCGCATCTGGTGGACTCTTCGTGCTAGCAGCGGTTATGTTCGGTTTTGGCCTGCAGGCGGTTGTCGGCGGAGTGTTGTTCTGGTTTCTCCTCGTGCTGTCGGTGATCGATCTGGATCATATGCGGTTGCCTAACCTACTCGTGGCGATGCTGGCTGCGGGAGGTCTCGTGGCCATGTTTGTCTCGGAGTTCACGGAAGTGACGCTTGTTCCGCTTGTCCCACTGCCCGTGTCCGGTCCGCTCGCGAGTTCTCTCGCGTATGGGTTTCTCGGCGTTCTACTCGGTGCAGGTGCCCCTGCGTTCGCCGCAGGGTTGTACGGTTTGATCCGTGGGAAGCGTGGCCTTGGTATGGGTGATGTGAAACTACTCAGCGTACTAGGACTATACTTTGGTCCCTACGTGCTGCTAGTGCTTTTCGTGGGGAGTCTTATCGGCATGGTGATGGGTTTGGTGACGGCACGAGACGGGAAAATCTCGGAAAGCAGGATCCCGTTCGGACCCTGGCTCGCGGTGGGTGCGGTTGTGGTCACACTCATCGGTCCGTTTCTTTGGGGATGGTATGCACAGTGTGTGGGATTAAACTGAGGTGACGGAGCGGTCTCACGAAGAAGACCAAGGAGCGTGTAGCTCGCCATCGGATATCCAACGGAGTCGGGAGACCGAGTCCGTTGGACTGTGCGAGCGCTCGATCGTGAGGGTCATGTGCGGCTGGTGGATATGAGGATGGTTCAGGAATCGGTCCTCATGGGTGAGTCTCATATGCCGGTGAGGCGTTTGCGGCTGCTCTGATCTGCTCTCATCGGAGTATGTTTCGGCCTCGGTGAGAGGCGTCGGAGGCGGTCGAATGGCCTAGGTGGGGTGCTTGCGTTGTGAAGTTCAGCAGCACTTTCGCTTGACAACTCACTGTGAAGTACGCTTCGATACACGTTAGAGCAGTTCGCAGTCTGGATGAGGATATGTGAACCCTGTGTATTTGGGGAGTTCAGCTAATGTCGTACCACTAGTCGCAGTCTTGTCGCAGCAGCAGAAGGAGGACACCGTTGGGTTCCCTCTCTTTCGGTTCGAGTCAGACGGCCATAGGTCTGGACATCGGAACCGATCACGTTAGAGCAGCTCAGGTGAAAGCGACCGGAGCCGGTTATGTGTTGACTGCCTATGGGAGCGCCGACATCCCGCTCGGGGCGATCGCGGATGGCGAGATCGTCGATGTGGATGCTGTCGCGTTTGCGATCAAAGAGCTCTGGCGTCGCTCAGGGGTGCATGGCAAGAGTTGTAGTATCGGCGTCTCCAATCAGCGCGTCATAGTCCGACTGATCGACCTACCGTTCATGGAACGCGGAGAGCTCGAAAACGCCATCCAGTATCAGGCACAGGACTACATCCCGATGGCTGTTGAGGATTCGATTCTCGACTTCCAGATCATCGGGGACTACATGACTCCGTCAGATGAGCACATGATCGAGGTGCTCCTTGTCGCGGCCCATCGCGAGATGATCGGTAACGTCGTGACTGCGGTCGAGGGTGCCAATCTCAAGCTTGACTCGGTGGATGTCTCGTCATTCGCAGTCGTCCGAGCTGTTCTCGGCGATACCTCCGAGGTCTTGCCATTCGATGAAGGGCAGACTTGCGCGGTCATCCATATCGCTTCGGATCTCACGAACATCACCGTGGTCGAGCGTGGTATCCCGCGATTCAATCGGGTGTCATCGCTCGCAGGCAGAACGTTCACGTATGCGGTGGCCAATGCTCTGAACATCGGGTTCGACGAAGCCGAGGATCTCAAGCGCACGGTCGGCCTTCCTGATATCGACTCTGCAGAACAACAAGTGGTTCCCGGGGTGGACCCAGAGTATCTTCCGATAGTCCGCGAGTCGATTGAGCGCGAGGTCAACAGGTTCATCTCTGAGATCCGCCGTTCTCTCGACTACTACCTTACACAGACCGCGCAGGTGCGGACGATTCAGCGGATCATGCTCACCGGTAGCGGCGCACAGT
>JAVERH010000109.1:0-7447 GCA_034007245.1 Coriobacteriia bacterium
CGCGATTCGTTCGGGGGCTGCGTCTTGGTCTTCCGATCTTCCTCGGCTATGCACCGATCGGCGCTGCATTCGGCATCGTGGCGCGCGGACTCGGGTTCTCTGCACTGCAGGCGATCGTCTGTTCGGGCACGGCCCTCGCCGGCGCAGGCCAACTCATCGCACTACAGCTACTCGGCGCAGGAGCAAGCGCCGCAGCTATCGTCTTCACGACCGCGATCGTCAACCTCCGCTACGTCCTCTTCGGCGCCGCCCTCTCACAGCACCTGACCGGCATGTCGCTACGACAGCAGGCGTTTCTCGCCTTCACGCTCACGGATGAGACGTTCGCGGTGAACATCGATGACAGTCGCCGCGGACTGGCTGACTTCGCATCGATGGCAGGCGTGGGCGTCATCGCCTGGTCTGGCTGGATAGCGGGCACTGCTGCAGGTGCCGTGCTCGCCGGAGCGATCGGCGACCCGACACGGTTCGGCGTCCAGTTCGCTATGCCGGCGATGTTCACCGCACTCCTGGTCGCACAGGCCGAGGATCGCACTCATGTCATCACGGCATCTGTGGCTGCTGCCTTCGCCGTTGTACTCATGCTCGCACTCCCCGACCCCTGGTATCTCATCGTCGCCCCCATCCTTGCCGCTACCGCTGCAACGGTGGCCACCCGATGAGCGCCTCGACGATCTGGGCGGTCATCGGGGGGATGGCTCTGGTCAACTTCCTGATACGCTTCCCTTCTTTAGCCATACTCTCCCGTACAGAACTACCCACATGGGCGAAACGCTGGCTCTCCTACATCCCCGTCTCTGCCATGGCGACGCTTGTCATCGGCGGCGTGATCCGCCCCGACGGTCGCTGGCTCAGCCCGATGGAGAATCCCTACCTGTGGGCCTCGGTGGCGACCGGTATCGTGTACTGGCGCTTCCGTAGTTTCCTTGGCGCGACCATCGCAGGTGTTTTGTGCTTCCTGGCATTCACCGCTCTCCTCGGCTAAACTCGCCGGGCAGATACCGCTCGTTTCAGGGGAGGCACTATGTCGCTCGTTCATCCGTTTCGCGCACGCATATACCGGCACGAGCCAGGCGCCGATCTCAGCGCGCTTACTGCACCACCGTACGACGTCGTGAGCCCCGATGACCGGGCTGCCCTACTCGCACGTGATCCGCACAACGTCGTAGCACTTGAGTTACCCGAGGGTCCGCTCGACCCCGATGCACCTGGCAACCGCTACGAGACCGGCAAGGCTACCTGGGAACGCTGGTTCGCCGACGGTGTACTCGTCGATGACCACTCCCCAGCGATCTACGTCGTCGAGCAGTCATGGGAACACGAGGGCCGACAGGTCCACCGGCGCGGCTACGTTGCGGCGATCCGGCTGCACCCTTTCTCCGATGGTGTCGTGCTACCCCACGAGCGAACGCTGCCTAAGGCGATCTCCGACCGGCTCGACCTCACCCGTGCGACTGCAGCCAACCTGAGCCAGGTGTTCGGACTGTTCTCCGATCCTGCCGGCGAGACCGACTCCATCTTCGATGCGACGATCGGCACCACTCCCTCGGCCACTGCCACAGATGCAGAGGGTGTCGTGAGCCGCGTCTGGGCCATCCGCGACCCCAGTACCATCGCCGCCGTCTCCGGGATAATCGGCTCCCGCCAGATATTCATCGCCGACGGACATCATCGCTACACGACCGCCCTCGCCTACCGTGATGAGCGTCGTACCACCGATGCGGCCGCCGGGCGTACTCCGGTCGACCCTGCGTACGACTTCGTGATGATGACCCTCGTCAACATGGACGACCCCGATCTCGTGGTACTCCCGACACATCGGCTTGCCCGTGCGGAGGGTGTGTTCGACGCTGATGCGTTCTGGAACGGGCTCGCTACCCACTTCGATATCTCCGACTTCTCCGGCACGCCCTCCGAAGCCATCGCTGGTGCCGGACGCACCGCGATGGTCATACGCACCGCCGACGAGACGCTGCGGCTCGCAGCACTCAAGAAAGATCTGGACGCTGCGGACCTCATCGGAGGCGACCACTCGCCCGCATGGAAGCGGCTCGACGTGACCGTACTCCAGGAACTGATTCTGAAGCCGCTGCTCGGAATCGACCCCGACGACCCCTCAACACTCGACCGTCTCTCGTTCGCCAAGAAGGAGTCAGACGCGCTCGCAAGCGATAAGGACGTCGCGTTCCTGCTCGCCGCGACACGGATGGACCAACTGCGCGAGGTGGCCCTTGCTGGCGAGACCATGCCCCAGAAGACGACCTACTTCTACCCGAAGCTCGCCTCAGGACTGCTTATGCGCTCGCTCGACTGATGCGCCAATACCCCGGTGATTACCAACGGGCGAGCCGTCATGGCTCGCCCGTTGCTTATTCGGACCTCCGCGCACCCACCCCAGGTGCATCGAGATCCGTGAGTCTCAGACAGACCGCAGCAAGTCGGCACACATCGCATCGCGGGTCCCCGGGATGGCAATACTCCCGTCCAACGCGCCAGCTTGCGAGATCGAGCACGCCTGGCGCCCGAGGACATGCCCGGACAGCCGCATCCCTGACAGCCTCCGGCGTGTCCTCTGCTACAAGCCCCGTCCGAAGAAACACTCGCCGCACGTGCACATCGTATGCGACGCCACCACACTCCATGCCGATGAGCTCCGCGCCGAAGTGACGCACAAGGATCTCGGATGCCATAATGGCCTTCTTCGGACCGATCCCCTCGAACACACGAAGACGGCTCACCACCGTCTCGAGCGGCGTCCCCGGCGACCAGATCGCCGTGGCATCACCGTTGTACTCCTCTGTGATACGCCGTGCAGCCGACACGATCCATCCCGGAAGCGTCTTCACGAACCGGTGAAGCGCGGGCGGTGCCGCCACGACAGCCGCGACCGCATCTGGCTCCGAGGCGATCCGCTCGAGATCGAAATGGCCGAGCCGGAGAGCGAGCAGGTACGGTGCCGCCCAAGCACGCTCGGCAGGGATACCCTGCGTGAAGAGCGTACCGATCACGAACGCTGCGGGGTTCGACTTGATGAAGTCGTCTGCGACCGGATCGTCTGTGAACGCGCCATCGATCTGTGCGGCACCTTCTGCGGCAAGCTCCTCCCCGTATTCACGGAGTGCGGCCCCAGCTGCTGCTGCACCCGGACGCAACTCATCGCGCCCGCTCTTCAGAGTCGCGGACCGTTCGTCAGGAAGAACACGCACGTTGTGCAGACCTCTTTCGCAGCGGCCGACCGATCGACCGTGGGATCGAGCAGAAGCAGTGGGTCGCGGGCGAAGCTATGCGTATCGCGATCGCACTTCGCGTACAGACACGTCAGCGGACACTGCTCGTCCGGATTGATGGCATGCGGGCAGCGCTCGCGCATCTCATCATCGCAACCACGTTTCGACCAACACGCCATGCAGACACCTCTCCTCGGTTCATCCACCACCAACGGTACTCGATAGGTGCGTGAAACACATCGGCCGACACACGACCCGGACATCGCACCACCCTGCCCCGCAAGAAGGGCGTGCGTGTCCGGGCCCTGCGTCCCTTCCTACATCCGACCCCTGAAGGACCGGCTGGGAGTGGGCTCTATCTGCCCCTGGTACCTGCTACCAAGCCCTGGCGAGCCGTACGGGCGCTCGACGGGTGTGGTCATCTGCATGAACGAGATCTGACCGATGGCCATACCCGGAGTCAAGACGATCGGCAGGCTCGCTACGTTGCTCAACTCGAGCGTGAGCGTACCAGTCCACCCCGGATCGACATACCCGGCCGTGGAGTGGATAAGCAGGCCGAGCCGCCCGAGGGACGATTTCCCTTCCAGCCGTGCAACGATATCGTCTGGCAAAGTGATCTCCTCGATCGTTGCACCAAGGACGAACTCACCCGGATGGAGCACGAACGGCTCACCTGCAGTGGCCTCTACCGAATCCATGAGACCCTGCTGTTCGACCGCGGGATCGATATACGGATACCGCGAATTGCGGAACACCTGGAATCGCGACCCGAGGTGCAGATCGATGCTCGACGGCTGCACGTCGCGCGCATCGCACGGCTCGACGACGATGCGCCCTGCGGCCATCTGCTGACGGATAGTCCTATCTGAGAGAACCATCACTCACCCCGCCTATGCACACTTGCTATAGCCGCAGGCACGACATACAGCACAGCCGCTCTCATGCTCGAGGGCGCCACCACACTCCGGGCATGCTCCCGAGAGGTTCACGAGGCCATCGGTATTCCTTGAAACAGTCGTGGACGCGGTGCCCGTCTCCACCCACTCGAGATAGTGTTCCATCGCGATGCCTACGGCATCGGCACACGAAAGGACCTTGCCACCCTGAGCCCACGCAGGGCTGGGACAGCGGATTCCACGAAGATGCTTCAGGATCGCATGAGGGTCGACACCGGCGCGGAGAGAGACCGAGATCATCCTTGACAGAGCCTCGGACTGGCTTGCTGCACAACCGCCGGACTTACCCATCTGCGTGAAGACCTCACACAGACCCTCTTCATCCGAATTGATTGTGACGTACAGATTGCCGCATCCGGTCTGTATCTTCTCGGTACGACCCATCGTCACGGACGGGCGGGGCCGTGGCTCGATCTCGCCTCGTTGGGCACCATCGTCAGATGTACCACCCTTAGCAGTCCTTCCGGTGGAAAGGACCTGGTTCTCCTTGCTCCCATCGCGATAGATCGTGACACCCTTCACACCGAGCTCGTGTGCGAGATCGTACACGTGCCGAACATCCTCGATCGTCGCCTCATTACCGAAATTGACGGTCTTGGAGACCGCATTGTCGGTCGACCGCTGGAACGCAGCCTGCATGCGTACGTGCCATTCGGGGGCGATATCGTGAGCAGTAACGAACGCGCGCTGAACGTCTGCCGGCACGCCGTCGATCCCACACACGGAACCATGCTCGGCGATGAGCGACATCAACTCTCGACTGTAGAAGCCCTGCTTCAGTGCGAGGTCCTCGAACAGCGGGTTGACTTCAATGAGGCGATCGTTGTCCATGACTGTACGCACATAGGAGACGGCAAACAGAGGCTCAACACCCGATGAACAGTTCGCGATGATCGACAGCGTACCCGTCGGCGCGATAGTCGTGACAGTCGCGTTACGCAGTCTGACACCTTCCGGGGTGTCGTAGACCGATCCCTCCCAGTTGGGGAAGACACCGCGCTCTTCGGCGAGCTTGATCGAGGCATGACGGGCCTCCGCCTGGATGAAGCCC
Source organism: Coriobacteriia bacterium (assembly GCA_034007245.1). Classification (GTDB taxonomy): domain Bacteria; phylum Actinomycetota; class Coriobacteriia; order Anaerosomatales; family Anaerosomataceae; genus Anaerosoma. The sequence continues at coordinate 5,238 of JAVERH010000109.1, forward strand.
ATGACCTTCTCACCGAGAGCGATCGCCTCATCGGAGTCATATGACAGACCGAGCATGATCAGCATGTCCGCCCAGCCCATCACGCCCAGGCCGATCTTGCGGTTGCCAGCAACAAGCTCTGCAATCTTTTCGAGCGGATACTGGTTCACCTCTATGACATCGTCAAGGAACCGGACGCCCCGCCGCACGGCGTCGGCGAGACGATCCCACTCGATCTCCGGACCACTATCGGCGTACCTGATGAACCTGGAGAGGTTCACTGATCCGAGGTTACACGCCTCGTACGGCAACAGCGGCTGCTCACCACAGGGGTTCGTCGACTCGATCTCTCCGAGCGCCGGAGTCGGATTCTCTCGATTTATGCGATCGATGAAGATGATACCGGGGTCACCGGTGGCCCAGGCCATCTCCACGATCAGGTCATACACCTCGCGCGCATCGAGCTCACCGGCCGGCTCCTTGCTCCGGGGATTCCACAACTGGTAGGTGGTGCCCGCCTTCATAGCCTTCATGAAGTCCTCGGTCAACGCAACTGAGATGTTGAAGTTGGCGAAGTCGCCGTCGAGCTTACACTTCACGAACTCGATGATATCCGGGTGATCGACGCGCAAGACACCCATATTCGCGCCGCGCCGTGTCCCACCCTGCTTGACGGCCTCAGTGGCCTGGTTGAAGACACGCATGAAGGAGATCGGACCACTGCTGACACCCTGGGTGGAACGGACCTGATCGCCAGCCGGGCGTAGACGCGAGAACGAGAATCCCGTGCCACCACCTGACTTATGAATGATCGCGGTGTCACGTACTGCACCGAAGATCGAGTCCATCGAGTCGGCCACGGGCAGCACGAAGCAGGCGGAAAGCTGCTGAAGCTCACGGCCCGCATTCATCAGTGTCGGCGAGTTCGGAAGGAATTCCAGTGAGGTCATGAGATCGTAGAAGTCCCGTGCAGTCTCAGCCACCTGTTCAGGCGTAGCTCCGAATATGGCCTCTGCGGATGCGATGTTCTCGGCCACCCGAATAAACATATCCGACGGGTTCTCGATCGGCTGCCCGGCGTCGTCCTTCTTGAGATACCGCTTCTGCAGGACCTTGAGGCTGTTCGGAGACAGAGTCTCATCGATCGTCCTCGAGTATATCGTCGTGTCCTGCTCGGGCATCGTCGCTCCTCCTTGCGATATTGGGCGTAATGCGCCACCAGGGATAATCCATCCTCCGACACAATATATTGCGTCTACAAAGTGTAGCCGCCCAAGATATGGGGTGCAATGATCAACAGTACCTGCCCGACGAACGGTCACGTCATAGAGGCGTTCGGTACATCAACGCGAGTGTACGGCACTGGAGTACGGATGAGCCCATAGACACTCTGAACAAAGCGAAGAACGCCGCCCATACGGGCGGCGTTCTTCGCAATACAGTCAAAACAAGACTATACGGCCTCGACGCGCTGAACCTCAGGAATCTCTTCCTTCAACACACGCTCGACACCGTTCGCGAGAGTGATCTGTGACATCGGGCAACCCCGACAAGCACCCTGAAGTGCCACCTTCACCACGCCGTCCTCGGACACATCGACGAGTTCAACGTCGCCACCATCGGCCTGCAGCGCCGGCCGGATCTTATCAAGTGCTGCCTGAACACGTTCCTTCACGGGAGACTCCTTCCACGGATAGCCAGCCTTAGCTGGCGCTGACTGCTCGCGCATCTTGTTCGGTAGAACAAGATACCGCGCGATTCTAGCAGAAGTCATGCCGCATTCGTCTGCATGGCAAGAAAGATGCCCAGAAACGGGTCGAGCCGTCGGATGTGTTCAGCGACGTCCTACTCTCCCACGGACTACACCGCAGTACCATCGGCGCTGGAGGGCTTAACTTCCGAGTTCGGAATGGGATCGGGTGTACCCCCTCCGCTAAAGCCACTGAACACATCCGACGGCTCGTGACCGTCGAGTGTCGAAACACTCTTCTGCTGTCAAGTGCGCGCGTGGTTCCGCGCCCTGAGAGCTGTATAGCGAGTCAGATTATCACGAATAGAAGATCAAGACCTCGGCCTATTAGTACCGCTCGGCTGAACGTGTTACCACGCTTACACCTGCGGCCTATCAACCTCGTAGTCTACGAGGGGCCTTACCTGGTTATCCAGTGAGAGACCTCATCTTGAGATGGGCTTCCCGCTTAGATGCTTTCAGCGGTTATCCCGACCGAACG
>JAVERH010000110.1:0-7446 GCA_034007245.1 Coriobacteriia bacterium
GAGAACGCGCATCGGGTGGTGGCGCTAGACATCTAGCGGTTGCATCGCGGGCCCCGACGGGGAGAATCGGGTGGGGCCGTAGCTCAGTTGGGAGAGCGCTAGCATGGCATGCTAGAGGCCACGGGTTCGACTCCCGTCGGCTCCAGTTGGTAGCACCGTCCTCTCTGGAGTCCCTGCCTTCTTTTCCAGCAGCACCTCAAGATGGCTCACCCCCACTGGGACCTCGCTTGGTCCCACGGCTCTTCCGTCGGGGGAGTTCGCCGCGGGTGGCCGGGATCTCGCTCCTTCCAACGCAACCGCCCCGGTGCACCCTGGAGGCCTGTTCTGATCACGTTTTCGGGCGGCGACTTGACGGGAGTCTTAGGACCTCTTATATTCCACTACAAACCAGTGGCATCGCCCGAGGCGGGCCACGACAAGGGCAAACCCCTCGCGAGAGGGGGACGCAAAGCCACGGGTCCCATGGGGACAGCCGGGTTGCCGAATGGAACGCAGACGACACGTGCGGTGGCGGTGGGTAGGGATCGGCCTGGGGTTGTTCTTCCTAGCCACCCCCAGCCTTTATGGCCCGGACATCGCTGGTGGAGCAGGGGCGGCGGGTTCCCCTGGCTCGGTGACGGCGAACCTGCCCTGGGGCCTGGAGCGAATCCGTGTTCCCGCAGCGTGGCAAGTCACAATGGGAAGCCCGGAGATCGTCGTTGCCGTGATCGATAGCGGCATCGATTGGACGATTCCCGAGCTCGCCGCGGTGCGGTGGACGAACCCTCACGAGATCCCCGCGAACGGAAGCGATGACGATGGGAACGGGTATGTGGATGATGCCTTTGGCTGGGATTTCCGCGATGGGGTGCCGGCGGATCGTCGGCGCACGCCGCTCTACTGGCATGGAACCTTCGTTGCCGGGATCATCGCTGCCCGGGCGGGGGTAGAGGGAGCGGCGGGCGTGGCCCCCACCGTGCGGATCATGGACGTGCGGTTCCTCGACTCGCGAGGGCTCTTCTTGACGAGGGACTGGGATCGGCTGGCGGAGGCCATTCGGTATGCGGTGGACAACGGCGCTCGGATCATCAACCTCAGCCTGTACGCCAAGGGGACTCCCCCCGCGGTCGTCGAACGGGCCCTCTCCTACGCTGCCGCCCAGGGCGTGGTCGTGGTGGGGATCGCTGGGAACGAGGCGAAACCCGAAGTCCTGTATCCGGGCAAGTACCCGACCGTGCTCGCGGTATCGGCCACCGACGCGACGGACGGGCTGGCTCCGTTCAGCTCGTGGGGGCCGGAGGTAGCGGTGGCCGCACCGGGGCACGAAGTGGCCTCCCTTCTCCCCGGGGGTCGCGCCGCCCAGAACTCGGGGACTTCGTTCGCTGCGCCCCACGTCGCCGGGACCCTTGCCCTGATCCTCTCTGCTGACCCGTCGCTCACGGCGTCCGAGGCGGTGGATCTCCTCCTTGAGAGCTCCACCCCTCTTGCCGAGGGGGGCGATCCGCGGTTCGGCGCCGGGCTGGTGGATGCGGGTACGGCGGTGGCGACCGCGTCGGCTGCGGGCCGGTAGGCCCCGGACGAATGTCTGCTTGACAGGGGAGGTTGGCCGGTCTATAGTGCAAACCAACATAAACAAACCCTGAAAAGGGCAAACCCACGGGAACGTGGGGGCGCAAAGCTACGAACCCAGGACGGGTAGTCGGGCTGCCAGGAGGGCGAACCACCTGGCGCCCGTTTTTGTTGGGTGGGGCAACACAGAAGGAGGGCGGTGACGTGCAGGTAACCTTGTACTACAACGAGGAGGACCAGTACCTCCTGGAGCTGGTGGACGCGCTGGCTGAACGGGAGCGCAAGTCCCGGTCTGCCGTGATCATGTCCATCCTCGAGGGGCACTTTGAGCGTGGGAAACGTCTGGGGGAGATTCTCGTGGATATGAGGGCCGTCACCCCCGAGGATGTGGCCGCGGCCCTCGCCGAGCAGAAGGCAGGCAACGGGCCGCGGAGGATTGGGGAGATCCTCGTCGAGAAGGGTTTGGTCCGCGACGTGACCGTGAAACGCGCCCTGGTTGTCCAGGGCCGATTCAACCGAAGCTAGCATAGGAGCATGATCGAAGCGTAGTCGCGTCTGCCGAAAAGGTAAACCTGGAGTGATCCGGGGGCGCAAAGCCATGGACCTCCTTGAGGCCGCCAGGCTGCCGAAGCGCAAGCTGGGAGGGAGGGAACCATGGCTAGAAGATTTGTTGGTACTGGCAGGATGGGATCGCCGATTCGGAAGACAGGAAGAGTGGCTTTTCTCCTCCTTCTCGCCGTGTTGCTGAGTGCAGGGAGTTCGGTCTTATCCTTGGCTTGTGACTGCTCTAACTATACAGTGACGTTCCTCGGGGCCACGTTCGATGGCACGAACACCACGTTCCGTTATCGGGTGTGCTCCAACGGGGATCCCGCGATCAGTCACTGGGTCCTGGGGCTTCCCGAGAGCTGCGCTACGTGTACGGATGTGGTCGCGACAAGCCATGCGTACGAGTGCAATAGAGATCCCACGACGCGGCTCTTTGGGGTGAAGTTCGAGCAGGGGTTCAACGACGGATGCCGGGATTACTGGGTCACGCTGCGGGGGTACTGGCCCACTGGGCACACCCAGGTCGCTGTCAAAGCTGGGCAGGAGAAGTGCTACTACCAACAAGTCGAGGGACCAGCATGCCCCTCTCCCGTGCAGCCGGGGCTCACGCTGGAGAAGCACACGAACGGGGTCGACGCCGATAGCCCAACCGGTCCGGTGGTGCCTGTGGGGTCGACAGTGACGTGGACGTACGAGGTGACGAACACGGGGAACGTGACGCTCACGAGCATCGTGGTCACCGACGACCAGGTGGGATCGATCGGGACGATCGCGTCGTTGGCGGTAGGAGCGAGCCAGACGCTAACGAAGACGGGTACGGCGGTGGCGGGTCAGTACGCGAACATCGGGACCGCGACGACGACGTACAGCGGTCAGACGGTGAGCGACGCGGATCCGAGCCATTACTTCGGAGCGGCGCCGTCGATCGAGCTCGTGAAGACAGGGGCGCTGGACCTAGGTGGGAACGGGCGAGCGGACGCTGGGGACACGATCAGCTACACGTTTGCGGTGACGAACACGGGGAACGTGCCGCTCACGAACGTGACGGTGACGGACCCCAAGGTGACGGTAGTGGGCGGGCCGCTGGCGAGCCTAGGGGTGGGTGCGACGAACAGCACAGCGTTCACCGGGACGTACGTGCTGACGCAAGCCGACATCAACGCGGGGGCGTTCACGAACACGGCGACGGCGACGGGGTACCACAACGGAACCGCGGTGAGTGACACCGACAGTGACACCCAGACGCTGGTGACGCAGCCTGCGATCGGGATCACGAAGAGTGCGAGTCCGGCGACGGCGACGGTGGGGGACACGATCAGCTACACGATCGTGGTGACGAACACGGGGAACGTGAGCCTGACCGGGGTAACGGTGACGGATCCCAAGCTAGGGATGACGGTGAGCGTGGGGACCCTGGGGGCTGGGGCGAGCCATGCCGTGACGCCCTCGCCGACGTACGTAGTGAAGGAGAGTGACCTTCCGGGTCCGCTTCAGAACACAGCGACGGCGGAGGGGTACTACGGGGCGCAAGAGGTGACGGCGAGCGCGAGCGCGTCGGTGAGCCTGTACGCGAGCCCTGCGATCGGGATCACGAAGAGCGCGAGTCCGAAGGCGTACAGCGCGGTAGGGCAGCAGATCACGTACACGTTCGCGGTGACGAACACGGGGAACGTGACGTTGACGAACGTGAAGATCGACGACGCGCGGCTGGGGGTAGCGAACCTAGCGGTGACGCCGTCGACGCTGGCGCCGGGTCAGCAGGGGACGGCGCAGGCGACGTACACGATCACGCAAGGGGATCTGGACGCGGGGAGCGTGTACAACGTGGCGACGGGGACGGGGACGCCGCCGACGGGGCCGAACGTGACGGGGCAGGACGATGAGACGATCACCGCCACGCAGGCGCCGAAGCTGTCGCTCGAGAAGAAGACGAACGGCCAAGACGCAGACGCGCCAACGGGTCCTGTGGTGCTGGTGGGGTCGACGGTGACGTGGACGTACGAGGTGACGAACACGGGGAACGTGACGCTCACGAGCATCGTGGTCACCGACGACCAGGTGGGATCGATCGGGACGATCGCGTCGTTGGCGGTAGGAGCGAGCCAGACGCTGACGAAGATGGGGACGGCGGTTGCGGGGCAGTACGCGAACATCGGGACGGCGACCGGGACGTACAACGGGACGCAGGTCAGCGACACGGACCCCAGCCATTACGTGGGAGTGGACGGGGACATCACGATCACGCCGGGGAGCGCGACGAACGAGGTGGGTGACCCGCACACGTTCCTGATCACGGCGTACGCGCAAGGGGCGGCTCCCAGTGCGTGGGGGCTGAGCTACACCGTGGCGCCGACGCCGGGGAGCGAGAGTCTGAGTGGGCCGGCAGTAGCTGGGGATGGGATGAGCGCCACCTGGAACCTGACGATCAACCACCCCTCACCGGCGGTGTTCACGGCGGCGGCCACGGTCACGATGACGTTCCCCGGCGGGACCCAGGTCGTACGCACCACGGACGGGATCTCTCCCAACAGCGCCCCAGCCACCAAGACCTACGAGTACCAGAAGGCGAAGATCGAGCTCACCCCGCCGAGCGACACGAACGAGGTTGGGGACGACCACGTCATCACGGCGACGGTGCGGGTATGGAACGGGACGAGCTGGGTCGTGCCCCCCGACGGCGGGTCGGTCACGTTCTCCATCGCCTCGGACACCACCGGCACCGCCGCGATCGTGAGCACGAACCCCGCACCGATCTCCGGCGGGACGGCCCAGGTCACGATCCGGGCCACGAAGCCGGGCCTGGTGAAGGTCCACGCGGTAGCGGACGTGCTGGGTACGGGAGCGGTGACCGCCGAGACCGGGGTTGGCTCAAGCGGCCCCGACGCCGAGAAGACGTACGAGTACCGCCAGGCCAAGATCGGGATCACCCCGCTCACGGACACGAACGAGGTGGGCGAGAACCACACGTTCACGGCCACGGTCGAGGTGTACGTGGTGGGCACGGGGTGGGTCGCAGCCCCCGATGGAACCCCGGTCACGTTCAGCTTCGTCTCCAACCCGATCGGAGCGACGTTCGTCGGGCCAAGTTCAACCACCACGAGTGGCGGCCAGGCCCAGGCGACGATCGTCGCCAGCCAGCCTGGGCAGGTGACGGTGAAGGCCCAGGCGACGGTGGGGAGCGTCACCGTGGAGACGAACGGCTTGGGCGGGTCAACCGGTCCGGCGACGAAGGCGTACGTGAGCGGCTACATCGCGATCACCCCGGGGCAGGCGACGAACCCGGTGGGCGACCCGCACACGTTCGTGATCACGGCGCATGCGCAAGGGGCGGCGCCGAGTTCGTGGTCTCTCAGCTACACCGTGGTACCAACGCCGGGGAGCGAGAGTTTGAGCGGACCGACGGTGGCCCCGGATGGGATGAGTGCCACCTGGAACCTCACGATCAACAGCGCTGCAGCGGGGGTGTTCCTGGCCACCCCGACAGTGACGATGACGTTCCCGGGCGGGACGCAGGTCGTGCGGACGACGGACGGTCTGGGTGGAAGCACCGTGCCCGCGCAGAAGACCTACGTACAAGGTCGGATCAACCTGAGCCCGCTGTCTGCCATCAACGAGGTAGGGGACCCGCACACGCTGGTTGCGCTGGTCGAGACGACAAGTGACGGGTTCGCGTGGTTCCCAACGCCTGGTGTGAGGGTTACATTCTCCATCGTTGGCGGAACCGCGAGCTTCGTAGGGGACGGCAGCACCGCGATCACGACCGGTGTGGGGCAGGCCACGGCACAGATCGTCTCTGCCGCGCCAGGAACGGTCGTGATCCAAGCTGTGTCTGATCTGTTCGGTGACGGGACGTTCGTTCGAACGACGGGCACGACGGGCAACGGGGCCAACGCGAGCAAGACCTACGCCGATGCTCGGATCAGCATCACTCCGTTGGAGGCGACCAACCCGGTGGGCACGAACCACACCGTGACCGCGCTGGTGGAGGTGAATGCCGGCGCGGGTTGGGTCCCTGCTCCGGATGGGACGCCGGTCGTGTTCACACTTCTCACCAACGCAGCCAGAGCTACCTTCGTCACAGCCTCGACCACCACGACCCGCGGCGGCGTGACCTCGGTGACCGTGGTTGCCGAGAACCCGGGCGGGGCAACCCTCCGGGCGATTACGGATGTAACCATCGCTGGGCTTGTCCTGCGCCGCGAGACCGGATCCGGCGGCGCCAACAGCCCCGACGCGCTCAAGAACTGGGTGCGCAATAACGAGCCCCCCACGGCGGAGAGCCTGTCGCTGGTGACATGCCAGAACACACCCCTCACCTTCTCCCTGCGCGGCAGCGACCCGGACCTGACCCCGGCGGACCCGGCGTCCCATCCACTGACGTTCACGATCATGGGGGCACCGACCTACGGTGCCCTGAGCGGGAACCTGAGCGCGGTCACGTACCGTGCGCCCCACGAGGCGTCGGTGGACGTGGTGTACGCACCGCAGCTTGATTTCCTGGGGACCGACTTCATCACGTACACGGTGACCGATCCGACCGGGGCGTTCGCGGTCGGGGCGATCAGGATCACCGTCGAGGACTGTGGCGAGGAGATCGCTGGTGGAGCGGGTGCCCTCGGGCCGCGGCTCGTGATCAACGAGATCGCCTGGGGAGGCACGGCGGCGAACCAAAACCACGAGTGGGTCGAGCTGTACAGCTCGTTCGACGAGCCGCTGGACCTCACGGGGTGGACACTTCGCTGGCGCCGCAAGCAGCCGGCGACAGTGCTCGAACAGTACGTGAAGGTTGTGGAGCTCGCCGGGACGATCGACCCGGACGGGTTCTACCTCCTGGAGCGCCGCACCGACGAGGTGGTGAGCGACATCGAGGCCGATCTCATCTACGACGATGGGGGGCCGGTTGTGATCAGCGAGATCGCCTGGGGTGGGACGCCAGCGAGCGAGAACGACCAGTGGATCGAGCTCATCAACGTGACCGAGGCTCCAATAGACCTCACCGGATGGGTCCTCCGCTGGCGCCGGGCCCGGCCGGCCACGGCCGGGGAGCGGGAGTGGAAGATGGTCGAACTCCGCGGGACGATTGCCCCGTACGCAACGTACCTCCTCGAGCGGGGGAGTGACGACGTGGTTCGCGGCATCCCGGCTGACCTCATCTACAACGTGCCCCTCGATCCGCAGGGTGAGGTGCTGGAGCTCCTCGACCCGGCCGGAGAAGTGGTTGACACCGCGAACGCGTACCGGATCGGCCAAATGGGCTGGGCGGCCGGCTACGGCTTGGGGGGCGCTCACCCGTATGCCACGATGGAGCGGGTGAGCCCGTTCGCGCGGGACACGGAACAGAACTGGCGC
>JAVERH010000112.1:0-7385 GCA_034007245.1 Coriobacteriia bacterium
GGCGAACCACATGCTTGACGACACGCCGTATCCGTTCACGATCAACGCGAGCTCACCCACGGTGATACAAATAGCGCGGACAGACCAGCCCTACCGCCCGGTCACGCTCACCAAGACCGACGAGGTCACGGGCGCGGTCCTCGAAGGAGCCGTCTTCGAGATCCGCCAGGGCGTCACCGTCGTGGAAACGCTTACCACGGGCGCTGACGGCACGGCGTCCTCGGCACCCCTTCCCTTTGGCGACTACGAACTCGTGGAAGTGACAGCGCCGGTGGGCTATGTTCTCGATACCGTCGCGACGACATTCACTGTCGAGGCGGCTTCATCTGCGGCCTTCGAGTTCCCACGCACCGATCCGCGTGTGCGCGGCACCGTGCGCTTGGAGAAGCGCTCGGACGGCCAAGACGCACGGCTTCTGCCGGGCGCCGTCTACGAGATCTGGCGCGTGCGCGATACATCGCCGCTTGCCGCACCGTTCGATCCGGCCGAGGATCCGGCGGATCCGGCCGCGACGCTCACGACCGACGCTCAGGGCGTCGCACGATCCGAACCGCTCGAGTACGGGTGCTATTACGCGGTCGAAACGACCGCGCCTGTCGGGCACGCGCTCAATCCCGCGCGTCACTACTTCGAGATCCGCGAGGATGAGGCCGTGATCTCCCTTGAGCTCATCGACGACGTCCTGCCGGTGAACCATGGCGGGGTGATGCTGCGGTACCGGAACATCTGGGATGGCACGGAGATTGCCAAAGCGTGGGGTTACAACGCTGAGATCGGCACCGAGTACATGCCGCGTGTCCGGGCCGAAGGTCTCGACAAGATGTCGATCAAGGGCTTCTCGTACGTGACGGCCGACTACGCACCCTATACCGAGCTCGTCGACGGCAAGCTGCTGGTCACGTACTGGTACCGACAGACCCTTTCCGGGGGCTGGCTCAAGGTCCGCACCGGCGATGACGGCCGGGCGCGGCTCACTGCGAAAGACCGCGAGACCTACGGGCTGCTCTCGGATGCCGAGCTCTACTCCCGGCTCCTCGAGGCGAAGGCCGCGAACCCGGACGTGATCGGCTTCCTCTCGATACCCGGCACCGGCCTCCATGAGCCGGTGGTGCAGACGACGGACAACGTGACCTACCTCACACACGCGGCGGATGGCGATGCCGACGCGCGTGGCGCGATCTTCGCCGACTACCGCTCGCCGCGCTATGTGGGCGACAGCTCGCGGGAGACGCTGCTCCACGGTCACAACATGCGGGACGGCTCGATGTTCGGCGTTCTCGCCTCCTACGGAGACGCGGACTTCTGGGCGGCTCATCCCTTCATCCAGTACGTCGACGCAGCCGGCAACGGCGGGACGTGGCTCGTCTACTCAGCGCGTGTGGCCGATGGCTCCGACGACGCGTTCGCGTTCCCAGTCATGCGGCCATACTCGGATCGCATTGCGCGCTGGGCGGATCGCTCGTTCCTGGATCCAGGTTTCCGGCCGGATCCTGCCGGACGTACGCTCACGCTCTCCACGTGCGCGTATCACGTTGAGGACGGCAAGTTGCTCGTGCATGCGGAGCTGATCGACTAGAGACCCCCGGCGGTCCCCCCTCGGCCGCGGGTTTCAATAGTCCGAAGCAGCACCCCCGGTCCCCCACCGGGGGTGCTGCGACCTTGTTGGGGAGATTCGGGGCAGCCGAAGGTCCGGCTCGGGCGGCTATCCATGGGCTCGGGAGGCCGTCCCGCCTGCGTGTTTCCCCCCTGGGCGCGGCTCGATGGGGTACTCTGGTAGGCGTTTCCGAAACCTCAGGGGGGATTGTGGGCGTCAGGCTCAATCACACCAAAATCGAATGGGTTGCCCAGAACAACTACTCGCTGCGAACACTCAATAGCTGTCTGTGGACGATGAACGGCAAGGACGTCGAGCCATCATGAGCCGACGTATCGTTGAAGCAGCAACGGTCGCAGATGGCGCCTACAATCGACTTGTCCTACTTGTAGGTCCACATGGGTCGGGAAAGACCCGGGCTCTTCGCGCCGTCGCAGCCGAGAATAGCTGGCCGACCATCAACCTTGGCCTCGAGTTGGCGCAGTCCCTTGTCGACGTGCCGCCGTCACGGCGCCCTCTGGCAGCTGCAGATGCGACGGACGGTCCAGTAGCGGCGCAACATGCCGGCGTTGTCGCTGTCGACGATATAGAAGTCCTGTTCGAGCCAACGCTCAGGTTGCAGCCGCTTGATCTGCTGAAGCAGGCTTCGCGCTCGGTGGTCCTGGTCGTCGCATGGCCCGGCTCCAGCAGTGGGGCAACGCTCACGTATGCAGAGCCTGGCAGCCCCGAATACCGCACTTTCGATACCACCGGCCTGTCAGTCCTGCCGATAGAATGGGTCTCGAGTCTCTAGCCCCTCCGGAGGAGTTCAAATGAAGTACGGCGACCTCGTCGAGTTCCACCCAATTGACACGGTCATTCAGCTCAAGGATGCCGACAATCACGGCATGGCTGAGACACTGGTCAAGAGCTATGTGATCTCAGACGCGATGGCGGACAAGCTCGCGCATGTGGTTGTGCCGAATCTACGGGTGCCTGAGCGTGCCGAATCCGGCCTCATGGTCATCGGCAACTACGGAACCGGTAAGTCACACCTCATGAGCCTCATCTCGGCGGTCGCCGAGGACGCCGAGATGCTGCGGTTCGTTCAGCGAGCAGATGTCGCAACCGCTCTTGAGCCCATCGCCGGCAAGATGAAGGTGGTCCGTACCGAGATCGGCGCCGTGGATACTCCTCTGCGCGACATAATCGTCATGAAGCTCGAAGAGGGTCTTCGGTCGATGGGCGTCCAGTTCACATTTCCGCCGGTAGACAAGATCGCCAACAATAAGGACGCGCTCGAGTCGATGATGGCCGCCTTCGAGGCGGTCTACCCCGACAGCGGACTGCTCCTGGTCCTCGATGAGTTGCTTGACTACCTGCGGTCACGAACGGAGCAGGCGCTCATTCTCGACCTCGGCTTCCTTCGCGAGCTCGGCGAGACGGTGGAGAACACCCGCTTCCGGTTCATGTCCGGACTTCAGGAGAGCCTGTTCGATTCGGGACGCTTTCAGCACGTCGCCGCGTCCCTGCGCCGTGTTCAGCAGCGATTCGCTTTGGTGCCTATTGACCGCACCGACGTCACCTACGTAGTCGAAGAGCGCTTACTGAAGAAGACGCCGGAGCAGAAGGCGCTCGTGCGTGAACATCTTGAGAAGTTCAGCAAGTCGTATAGCGAGATGGCCGATCGGATGGACGAGTACGTCCGCATGTATCCGATCCATCCGCGCTACATCGACACGTTTCAGCGAGTTACATTCGCCGAGAAGCGCGAGGCGCTCAAGACGCTAAGCCGCACGGTAGATTCGTTGCTGAAGTCCGATGTCCCGACCGATCAGCCGGGCATCGCATCTTACGATTCCTACTGGGCAGTGCTCGAAGCTGACCCATCGAATAGGTCGGTATCCGAGATTCGCGAGGTCATGGAGGCCAGCGATGTAATCGCCGCCGCCGTCCAGCATGGCGGCCTTCCGGCGTATCAGGTGCCGATTGCTGAGCGCATCGTGAGCGCGATATCAGTCCATCGGCTGACGACCGGCGATGTTCGTGCGCCGATAGGGCTCACGCCGGCCGCACTCCGGGACGATCTCGCAATCTCCATTCCGAATGCTCCCGAGCAGGACCCTGAGTTCCTTGAGACGAGTATCGATGCTGTCCTTCAGCGAGTGAGCAACGCCGTGAGCGGCAAGTTTCTGAGCGTGAATCCGGAGAATGGTCAGTACTACATCGACCTCGACAAGGACATCGACTACGACAAGAACGTCGAGGAGAAGGCCGAGGGCCTCGACGAGTCGACGCTCGATCGCTACTACTTCGAGACGCTCACTGTGGTGCTAGAGCAGCAGTCCATCCCCCAGAAGCGCACCGGATTTCGCATCTGGGAGTACGACGACGTTGAGTGGGCCGCGAAGAAGGTCACTCGCCCCGGCTACCTGTTCCTTGGTTCGCCGGCAGAGCGCTCGAACACGCAGCCACCCCGGGACTACTACCTCTATTTCACCGGCCCGTACGCGGGAGCGAAGTTCAAAGACGAGCTCAAGGCCGACGAGGTCTTCTTCAAGCTCAAGAAGGCTGACGAGGCTGCATTCCGGGGTCCGCTCGCGCTCTACGCTGCTGCTCGGGAGTTGGTGTCCATCTCCTCGGGGGAGGCGAAGCGGCTTTACACGGAACGCGCCGACAAGCACTTTCGCGAGATGAGCCAGTGGCTCAAGCAGAATGCCCGGGATGTCTTCGATGTTGTCTACCGGGGGCAGTCTGCGACCCTCAGCGCTGTCCTTGGGCCGAAGGCTGTCGGGGACTCGGTCCGCGATCTCGTCAACATGGCAGCTGCAATGAAGCTCGCGCCCCACTTCGAGGCTGAATACCCTGATTATCCGCAGTTCGAGAGTCTTATCACACCGACCAACCGGGCGGGCGCCGTCGGCGACGCGCTGAGGTGGATCGCCAGTGTGGCCGGCCCAGGCATCAAGCCGCTCTTGGGAGCGCAGGTCCTTCGCGCTCTCGATCTCATTGACGATTCCGACCGACTTGCACCCGAAGAGTCGAAGTATGCGAAGCAGGTTCTGGACCTGCTCGGGCGCAAGGGCGAGGGCCAGGTGATGAATCGGTCCGAACTCGTCGAGACGGAGAATGACGCTGAGCGATGGATGGGCTTCAAGCTCGAGACCGATTACCTGGCGGTTGTCCTCGCGGCACTGGCGGCGGCGGGCCGCGTTGTCGTGGCGCTACCACAAGGGCAACTCGACTCATCCGCCTCGGATACTCTGGGGAAGGTTCCGGTGGCGGACATCGCTGCATTCCGCCACGTCAAGAAGCCGAGCGGCGTGCCGGTGACCGAGTTGTGCGCACTGTTCGAGCTTCTGGGGCTGAACACAGGTCTGGTGCGCGATATGAACAAGCATGATGAGGCGGCTGCGCTGCTGCAGTCGAAGCTTGAGACTGTGGTAGCGGACCTTGTCCGGCTCCAGCCTCAACTCCAGTCGGGTTTGACCTTCTGGGGCGCTCCATTGTATGCGGACGAAGAGGCTGGCCGGCTCCACAAGCAGGTCACGACGTACAAGGACTTCCTTGAGTCGCTCCGTCCACTCAACAGCGGAGTGAAGCTCCGCAACTTCCGCCACACCGAGTCAGATGTGAAGGCGCAGGCCCTGCGAGCAGCAGAAGTGGGCAAGGTTCGCGATGCCATGCAGGCTGTTGAAGAGCTAGCTCCTCTTGCAGACTACCTGTCAACTGCCATGGGCGTTATGCCCGAGGACGATGGATGGATGGCTGCTGCTAGGCACACGAAGGGCGAGATCACGGGCAAGCTCGCTGCGGACCCGGCCGCAATTCAGGGTCCAGCGAGGTCCGTATTCAGAAGCGCCATGGATGATCTCAAGCGTCAGTACATATCTCGCTATGTCCAGTTGCACGATGCGGCACGATTGGACGCGGCCGGTGACGAGCGCAAGAAGAAGTTGCTGCAGGGGAGCACCATCGCCGACCTCCGCAAGCTCTCAGGCATCGACGTGCTTCCTCGGCAGGAGCTCTCTGATCTTGAAAACCAGCAACTCGTTCCCCTTTCGCCGTGCCTTCAGGGGGCTGCGCCCAAGGAGCTGGATGCGTCAGCGACGTGCCGCCACTGCGGCTACCGTCCGGTTGCGGAAGGCATAGGAGGAGCGACTGCATCTGCTCGGCTTGAATCGGCCGAGGCGAAGGCCGACGCGCTACTCGTAGACTGGGCCGCTCGGCTAAAAGAGAACCTTTCGGATCCGACAGTTGCCGCTCAACTAGGACTGCTGGAGGCGTCGAAGAAGGGCGTCGTTGAGTCTTTTATGGCATCCGGTGAACTCCCCAACCCGGTCAGCGATGAGTTCATCGATGCGATGCGCGAAGTCCTGGGTGGGCTTGATCGCGTCGCCGTCGATCCCGGGGCCATGACGGAGGCTCTCAAGCGGGGTGGCATGCCCGTGAAGGCTGCGGAGCTTCGGGAGCGGTTCAACGGGTGGCTCGATGAAATCACACGAGGCAAGGACCCAAGCAAGGTGCGAATCTTGATTGAACGCGATCAAACTGAAGACATAGGACCGGTCTAGAAGCATGTACCGATACGGGGATGACAAGTCCGGGCTCTACGTGGAGGAGGGGACAGAGCGTGTCCCCGCCGATGGGCAGTTCTACATTCTCCACGAGGGCCGGGTTCTTGAGCATCACCCGACTCTCAAGAGAGCTCTGGCGCGACACAATCAGCTGAAGACCTTCGGCGTGCCTGACCCAGACGCCAATCCGGCTCGCAGGGCTCTCCATGCAGAGATTGCGGACCAGTTCATGAGGCAGTCGCGTAATGAGAAACGGGCCAAGGCGACCCGCAAGGGCGGTAAGGGTGGTAGCGGTGGAGTTGGTGGGTAGTCGATGCCGGTGCAGGGTAGCCAATCAAGTTCGAAAGGACCTCAGTGAGTAGAGTCCCAGATATGCTGGAGGGTATGGCCCGTCAAGCCGGTGAAGTGGAGTGCCTGGGGCTTGTTTTCGAGTCCGATGACGCACGGCGCGAGCACTTTCGAAGCGTTCTTGCAGAGAAGCTGAAAGACCCCGAGTATCGGGGCCAACGCGGCTTCCCCACTGCTACGGATGAAGACATCCTCAGAATGTCCGATCCGCCGTACTACACCGCGTGCCCCAACCCGTTTCTCAAGGACTTCGCCCGCGTGTACGGCAAATTGTACGATGCGGCTGAGCAGTACCACCGTGACCCTTTTGCGGTCGATGTGTCCGTGGGAAAGACGGATGCTCTGTATCGGGCACACAGTTATCACACCAAGGTCCCCCACCTGGCAATTGTGCCATCGATCTTGCACTACACCGAACCGGGGGACATTGTTCTTGACGGTTTTTGTGGCTCTGGCATGACCGGGGTGGCGTCTCAGTTCGCCGGCACAGCCTCCCCTACATATCGCATGAAGCTGGAGACGGAATGGGCCCAACAGGGCCTTGAGCCGCCGAAGTGGGGAGCGAGACGAGCTGTACTCGGGGATCTCTCGCCGGCCGCTACCTCGATTGCCGCTGGCTACAACCTGCCATTCGATGTCGAGCTCTTCGAGCGAGAAGCCCGCCGTATTCTCGCTGAAGTCGAGGATGAGCTTGGCTGGGTCTACAACACCCTGCACGGTGCCGCTGCGGGTACGGTCAACTACACCGTATGGAGTGAGATATACACGTGCCCCGAGTGTGGTGGCGAGATCGTCTTCCTCCAAGAGGCGCTAGATCTTGACAGCAAACGAGTACGCGATACCTTCGCCTGCCCCCAGTGTGGCGTCAGTCTGACGAAGAAGCTCCT